>RFJV01000592.1 GCA_003694775.1 Chloroflexota bacterium
GATGTTATCATTCGGTTCTATTTTTCCGGAAGCCGGACGACTTCCGTCCGTCCCTGAAAAGTGACCCGGTCGCCGGGGGACAGCTTTTTTTTGTTTTTTTTTTCAATGATGCCGTTGACCTGCACCTACCCGCTTTGAATGACCACCTTGGCCTGCCCCCCGGTGCTGACCATACCGACCAGCTTCATAAACTGGTCGAGCTGAATAGTTTGCCCGCTTTTATCGACCATCAGAGCGACCGGACGTTTCCAGCATTTTCTCTTCGGCAGACCGGGCCGGAGAAGAAGTCTCAGCCGGTTCGGGGTGGGTGCCGTTTCGCCCGTTCTGGTGACCGTTCTCCCGCCGGGGAGCTGGTTTCTTCGGCGGTGCTTCCAGGAATTCGTCTTCTTCTGGGAGCAGGCTCTGCAGCCAGCGGGTCAGCCGGAGCACCATCGACCGGATGCGTGCCCGGCGGTAGACCAGCCAGCGCAGGCCGCGATACCACCACTGCCGGCGTTTGTGCGGCATGGGGATGCCCCATTCCACCACGGTCGCGCCCCAGGTAAGCCCGGCCCCAAAGCCAACCATCACGATTTTATCGTGGGTGTGCACCCGGCCCTGCTCAATGGCTTCGCACAGGGCAATGGGAATGGACGCGGCAGAGGTATTGCCGTATTTATCCAGGTTGGTAAACACCTTATCCGGAGCCAGCTTTAACTGCTTGCGGGCGCTTTCGATGATGCGGATATTGGCCTGGTGGGGAACCAACAGGTCTACCGTATTGACGTCCACACCGGCCTTTTCACACACTTCCTGGGCGGCTTTACCCATTACCCGTGTAGCAAAGCGGTACACCTCGCGGCCGTTCATTTTCAGGTAGTGCAGTCGCTGGTCGACCGTTTGGTGCGAGGCCGGGAGTTTACAGCCACCGCCCGGCAGAATCAGGTGTTCGCCGCCGGAGCCGTCTGCTCCCAGCACGGAAGTCAGAATACCGCCGGGGTTTTCGCTGGCCTGCAGAACCACCGCACCGGCCCCATCGCCAAAAAGCGGATAGGTACTGCGGTCTTCCACGTCCAGCACCCGCGACAGCGTTTCCGCGCCGATGACCAGCACCACTTTGGCACTGCCGGTCTTAATCATATTGGCCCCCATCGTCAGGCCGTAAATAAACCCGGCGCAGGCCGCGCTCAAGTCATACGCGCCGGCCTTGCTGGCCCCCAACGCGTCCTGCACCAGACAGGCCGTCGCCGGGATGACGTAATCCGGAGTCAGGGTAGCGACGATGATTAAATCGATATCCTTGGGGTCGATTCTGGCCCGGTCCAGGGCCAGCCGGGCCGCGGCAATCGACATAGTGGCGGTTGTTTCGTGCTCTTCCGCAAAGCGGCGTTCCCGGATACCGGTTCGGGTGCGAATCCACTCGTCCGAGGTATCCATTATTTTGGCAAGGTCATCATTGGTCACGATTCTATTGGGGACATACTTGCCCCAACCAACAATATGTGCGTAGTACACTCTTGTTGCTCCTTGTATGCGTGAACCTTGCCAGCCGTCGTCCAAACCGGCAGACCCGGCAGATACTGCCCCGGCAGGTCCACGAATTTTTACTCCCCGGTATATTTTTTCAGAATGATGGTGGCATTATGTCCCCCCAACCCAAACGAGTTGGACAAGGCCACCTTGACATCGGCCTTGACCGCCTGGTTAGGTGTGTAGTTCAAATCGCATTCGGGGTCGGGGGTTTCATAATTGATGGTCGGGGGGATGATACCATCGGTCAGCACTTTCACGCAAGCGATGGCCTCAAGCGCCCCGGAACCGGCAAAGAGATGGCCGGTCATCGATTTGGTGGAGGAAATCCGGACATTGTAAGCGTGTTCACCCAGCACCTTCTTGATGACCAGGGTTTCGGTTTTATCGTTCAGCTTGGTGCCGGTGCCGTGCGGATTGATGTAGTCGATTTCGCTGGGCTGGATGCCGGCCCGTTCGATGGCCCGCCGCATCGACAGCTCCGCGCCGGCACCGTCTTCCGGCGGGGCGGCCATATGGAAGGCATCTACCGACGTACCGTAACCGATGACTTCGGCCAGGATGTTGGCCCCGCGGCGTTTGGCATGCTCCAGCTCCTCCAGCACCACCACCGCCGCGCCCTCGGACATCACAAAGCCGTCCCGGTTCAGGTCGAAGGGGCGGCAGGCGCCTTCCGGATTGTCGTTGTTGGTGGAGAGCGCGCCCATCACGTTGAACCCGGCGATAATCAGCCGGTTGTTGCCGGATTCGGCACCGCCGGCAATCATCACGTCGGCGGCCCCGCGGCAAATCATCTCGAACGCCTCACCGATGGTGTTGGTCCCGGTGGCGCAGGCCGTAACCACCGACATATTCGGGCCGCGGAAGCCGTAGTCAATGGCAATCCGGGCCGCGGCGGTATCAACCAGCATCATCGGGATGCCGAAGGGGTTGAGCCGGGTTGGGCCTCGCTTTTGCAAAACATCGTACTGATTGATGATGGTATCGATGCCGCCAATACAGGAGCCAATGACCAGCCCCACCCGGTCTTTGTCGATGCCGTTGCCGGTTAACCCGGCATGGTCGATGGCCTCTTTGACCGCCACAAAGGCGAGCTGAGTGTAGCGGTCCATCCGCCGCGCTTCTTTGCGCCCAATCAGGGCATTGGCATCGAAGTTCTTTACTTCGCCGGCAAATTTGGTTTGCAGGTCAGATGTGTCAAAGCGGGTGATGAGGGAGATGCCGCTTTTGCCGGCAATCAGGTTCTGCCATGCTTCGGGAACGCTGTTCCCCACCGGCGAAACCGTTCCCAGCCCTGTAACCACTACTCTTCGTGTCACGGTATTCCTCCATTTTTTTAGGGATTTGAACAGCGGCACTGCTGTCGCTATCCCCCTAATTATAACACTGCCTCTTTTGAAAAGTGACGATTTTGGCCCAAACTGGGAAAATTCAGCTAAAAGATGGTTCAATTTTTCCGAAATTTGGGGTTTTTGGGAAGCAGGCGGATGGACTACCAGGGGCAGAAAATTGCCGGTCGTAAAATTGATAATTGAATCATCTTGCGCTATACTAACCTGTTGTATTTTACCAGGGGTAAGTTTTGTATAATGAAGGAACAATTTTACGATGTCATTGTAGTCGGCGGGGGACACGCCGGAATTGAGGCGTCGCTGGCCGCGGCCCGGATGGGGGCGCGCACGCTCCTGCTGACCATGTATCTGGATACCATCGGCTGGATGAGCTGTAACCCCAGCGTGGGCGGGTCGGCCAAAGGCCACCTGGTGCGGGAAATCGACGCCCTGGGCGGCGAGATGGCCCGGCTCATCGACCGGACGTTCATTCAAATCCGTATGCTCAACCAGAGCAAGGGGCCGGCTGTGCACGCTCTGCGCGCCCAGGCCGACAAAAAACAGTACGCCTGGCTGGCCCAGCGGACACTGGAAAATACGCCCAACCTGCATGTCAAACAGGCCACGGTAGAGGGTCTGCTGGTTAAAGGTGATGCTGTCCAGGGGGTGCAGACCCAGTTTGGCACCCGCTACCGGGCCAAAGCCGTGGTGCTGACCACCGGTACGTTTCTGGGGGGCAGGCTGATTACCGGCAACAGCGTGGTGCAGGGTGGCCGGGCCGGGGAGGGCGCGGCCCTGCACCTGTCTACCTCGCTGGCGGAGCTGGGCTTCCGGCTGGGCCGGCTGAAAACCGGTACGCCGCCCCGCCTGGATGCCCGCACCATCGACTTTTCCAAAACCGAAATCCAGTACGGTAGCGACACGCCGCTGTTTTTCAGCTTTGAACATGCCGAGGCCGACGACCCGGCGGCTGTCACCCCGGAATGGCTGAAACTGCCGCCCCATCCGGTCTACCCTCTGCCCCGGCAAACCGATTGGCGGCCCCAACTGCCGTGCTATATGATTTATACCGAACCCCAAACCCACGACATCATCCGGGCCAACCTGGACCGCGCTCCTCTCTACACCGGTATCATCGAGGGGGTGGGGCCGCGCTACTGCCCCAGCATCGAGGACAAGATTGTCCGCTTTGCCCACAAAGAGAGCCACCAGCTTTTTCTGGAGCCGGAGGGCTGGCACACCACCGAGGTTTATCTCCAGGGCGGCAACACCAGCCTGCCGGAGGATGTGCAGTGGGAGATGGTGCGCTCTATTCCGGCCTTGAGAAACGTGGAGCTGATGCGGGTGGGCTACGCCGTGGAGTACGACTACGTGCCGCCCGACCAGCTTCATGCCTGGCTGGAAACCAGGCACATCGAGGGGCTGTTCCACGCCGGCCAGATAAACGGGACCACCGGCTACGAGGAGGCCGCGGCCCAGGGCATTATGGCCGGCATCAATGCCGCGCTCAAGGTGCAGGGCAAGCCGCCCTTTACCCTGGGCCGGGAC
>RFJV01000593.1 GCA_003694775.1 Chloroflexota bacterium
GGAGATTGGTATCCCCAAACTCCCAAACTCATAAACTCACTAACTCACTAACTCCCAAACTCACCAACTACTTCGGAGGTGCGCTATGAAACTTCTCAAGTCTCGCGTGTCATTATCGATAGTCACCATTGCCGTGGTGCTCCTGGTGCTGGTAGGGCTGTTGGTGACCGCGGCCTTTGCCGGCGGTCTGGCCCTGGCCCCGTACCTGACCCCGCAGGTGCGGGCCGCCGGGCAGGCTGTTTATGCCGACCAGCCGCAGAACGCGGCCCGTCTCCCCGCCGGCGATTCTGAAGTGCTGGCCGCGTACGAACAGGCTCTGATTGACATCTACCAGAACGCCGCGCCGTCGGTGGTCAGCATTCGCGTAACCCAGAAAATCGAAGGGAACGATACCACCGTAGACCCCTTTGGCTTTCCGTTTGGCCCCTTCTTCAGCGAGCCGCAAACCCCGCGCCAGCGGTACAGCCACGGGCTTGGCTCCGGCTTTGTGTGGGATAAGGAAGGCCACATCGTAACCAACTACCACGTAGTGCGCGACGCCACCGATATTGAAGTCGTCTTTATGGATGGCAGTACCTTCCAGGCGGAACTGCTGGGCACAGACCCGGACGCAGACCTGGCCGTCATCAAAATCGACCGGCCCGCGTCGGAACTGCACCCCCTCCCCCTGGGCGATAGCGACGCACTCCAGCCGGGCCAGATTACCGTTGCCATCGGCAACCCGTTTGGGCAGGAATTCACTATGACCAGCGGGATTGTCAGCGCGGTGGGGCGCATCATCCGGAGCGGCAACAGCCCCTTCTCCATCCCGGAAGTCATCCAGACCGACGCGCCCATCAACCCCGGCAACTCCGGCGGGCCTCTGCTCAACCGCCGCGGGGAGGTGGTCGGTATTAACACGATGATTATCAGCCGCAGTGGGGCCAGCGCGGGCATTGGCTTTGCCGTACCCATCAACATCGCCAAAAAGGTGGTTCCCACCCTCATCCAGGGCGAAAGCTACGAGTACGCCTGGCTGGGCATCACCGGCCAGACCCTGGTTCCCGAAGTGGCCGATATAATGGACCTGCCCCCCGATACCAAAGGCGCGCTGGTCATTGCTGTCGCCAACGGCAGTCCGGCAGACAAGGCCGGTCTGAAAGGGAGCAGTAAAACCCTGACCATCGACGGGCAGGAGTACCAGTTTGGCGGCGATGTGATTACGGCCATCAACGGCCAGCCGGTAGAGGACATGGACGACCTGATTACTTACCTGGTAGAGGAAACCAAACCCGGCGACAAGGTGAAGCTGGACGTTATCCACGAAAACGGGAAGACCGAAACCATCACCGTGGAGCTGGGCAAACGCCCGTCGGCGGAGGAACTGCAACAGCAGTAATAAAAAAGGGGGGCGACCCGCAGGTCGCCCCCCTTTTTCTAACGCACTTCGTTGCGGGCAATGACCTCCTTGTACCACCAGCCGCTGTCCTTGATGATGCGCTGTTGGGTGTTGTAGTCCACCCAAATCAGGCCAAACCGCTGGGCATAGCCTCTGGCCCACTCAAAGTTGTCCAGCAATGACCAGACAAAATAGCCGGCCAGCGGCACTCCGTTCTGCATAGCCCGGTGGGCGGCCATAAAATGCTGGCGCAGGTATGCCTGCCGGCGAGTGTCCCGCACCCGGCCATCCGCATCGGGGCCGTCGCTGTAGCTGGCTCCGTTTTCGGTGATGTAAATTTTGGCCGGCATGTAGTCAAAATGCAGGCGGTTGAGCAGACGGTATAGCCCTTCCGGGTAAACCTCCCAGCCCATTTCCGTCCGCTCCAGCGTTTCACCGTTTTTGGGCGTGCCCGCCAGGGCACGGGTGTAGTAGTTGACGCCCAAAAAATCGGTTGGGGCGGTAATAATGTCAAAATCGCCGGGCAAAACATAGTCCATTTCCCCATTGGGGATGAAGCCCTTGTCGATATAGTCGGCCACCATATCCGCCGGATAGCGGCGACCGAACAGCGGGTCCAGGAACCAGCGGTTGATGTGGCCGTCAATCCAGCGGGCGGTGTGGTAGTCTTTGGGGGTGTCTGTGGCGGGTTGGGCAAAGGTCAGGTTGAGGGTAATGCCCACCTCCGCCCCGGCGCTGTTCTGCCGGATGACCGGCACTGCCATTCCGTGCGACACCAGCAGATGGTGCGACACCCGCACTGCGGCCGCAGAATCCTGCCAGCCCGGCGCGTGGTCGCCAAGCTGGTGGCCGATAAACGCCACCACCCACGGCTCGTTGTGGGTAATCCAGTGCTTCACCCGGTCGCCCAGATGGCGGGTCACCACATCGGTATACTCAACATACGCCTCCACCGTGGCCCGGTTGGGCCAGCCGCCTTCATCCATCAGGGCCTGCGGCAGGTCCCAATGGTAGAGGGTCACAAACGGTGTAATACCGACCTCCAACAGCCGGTCGACCAGCCGGCTGTAGAAGTCCAGGCCGGCCTGGTTGACCTGCCCCCGACCAGCCGGCAGGATGCGGGGCCAGGAAATGGAGAAGCGGTACGCCTTCAGTCCCAGCTCCTGCATCAGGGCCACATCTTCCGGCCAGCGATGGTAATGGTCGCAGGCCACATCGCCGGTATCGCCATTGTTTATCTTGCCCGGCGTGTGGCTGAAGCGGTCCCAAATCGACTCGCCCTTGCCGTCCTCGTTCCATGCACCTTCTATCTGGTACGAGGCTGTTGCCGCGCCCCAGATAAAGCCTTCGGGGAACCTGTAAACTTTTTCTGATGTTGTGGTCATATATCAAACCTCGTCTTTGGGTAAAAATTCCAGAAACCAGAAGGGCGGCCCGCCGTCAGCGGACTATCAGCCAGACACCGCCCAGCACCACCGCAATCCCAACCAGCCGCCACACGTCCATTGGCCGGACCGTGTTGCCCAGCAAACCGTAATGGTCCAGAACCAGCCCTACCAAAAGCTGTCCGGCAACCACCAGCAGGATGGTGGCGGCCACGCCAATGCGGGGCATAGTATAGCTGATAGACCCAATCACCACCAGCCCAAACACCCCCGCCGCTAAGGCGTACCAGGGCACAGTCCGCCAGGCCGACAGGTTGCCGCCACCCATCAGCAGGAGAGGAATCAAGCCGGCCACCGCGCCGCCAAAATGCAGGATAAAAATGCTCTCCCACGTGCCCAGCCGCTGGCTCATCAAATTGGCCAGCGGAGCCTGGATACCAACCGCCAGCCCCCCGGCCAATCCGACCAGCAAAAC
>RFJV01000106.1 GCA_003694775.1 Chloroflexota bacterium
AAATGCCGTTCAAAGACGTACCCGCAGAAGTAGATTTTCCGGCTCAGGAACGTGATGTGCTCCGCTGGTGGCAGGAGCACCGGGCTTTTGAAAAGCTGTACGAAATGCACAAGCACCGGACCAACAAGTGGAGCTTCATCGACGGTCCGATTACGGCCAACAATCCGATGGGCGTTCACCACGCCTGGGGACGCACCTACAAGGACCTGTACAATCGCTACTGGTCGATGCGGGGACGACAGCTCCGCTACCAGCAGGGCTTCGACTGCCAGGGCCTGTGGGTGGAGGTGGAAGTCGAAAAGGAAATGGGCTTCCGCAGTAAACGGGACATCGAGGCGTACGGCGTGGCCCAATTTGTCAACAAGTGCAAGGAGCGCGTCCTGCGCTTCTCCGCCGTGCAAACGGAGCAGTCTATCCGCCTGGGGTACTGGATGGACTGGAATGATACCGACCAGCTCCGCTGGCTGGCCCAGAAAATCATCGAAAACCCGGCAGAAGTGATTACCGTGGAAGGCCCGGAGGGGCCGGTCACCGATACGGTGGAAAACATTGTAGGCCGGCTGGGAATGCCGGAGCTGGGCGGCAGTTACTACACCTTTTCCAACGAAAACAACTACATGATTTGGCGCGCCCTCAAAATTTGCCACGAAAACGGCTGGCTCTACCGCGGGGCCGATGTGATGCCCTGGTGCCCTCGCTGTGCCACCGGCATCAGCCAGCACGAAATCGTCACCGATGGCTACGCCGAAATTACCCACCGCAGTGTGACGGTCAAATTCCCCCTGCGGGAGAAACCCGGCGAGGCTCTGCTGGTCTGGACGACCACCCCCTGGACGCTGACCAGCAACGTTGCCGCCGCGGTTGGCCCGGACCTGGACTACGTCAAGGTCAAAATGCTGTTGACCGATGAGATTTTCTACCTCAGCAAGGGCACGCTTCATATGCTCAAGGGCAAGTACGAGATTCTGGAGGAGCTGAAAGGCCGCGATATGGTCGGCTGGACGTACGACGGCCCCTTTGACGACCTGCCTGCCGAGCAGAATCCAGGCGGCTGGACCCATCTGACCGAACTGATTGAAGGCATTCCGGTCAGTGCCAAAGAGGCTCACCGGGTTATCCCCTGGGACGAAGTAGGTGAGGAAGAAGGTACGGGCATTGTCCACATTGCCCCCGGCGCGGGCGCCGAGGACTTTGCTCTGGGCAAGGAGCACGGTCTGCCCATTGTAGCCCCCCTGAACGACGAAGGCTACTTTGTGGAAGGCTTTGGCTGGCTCACCGGAATGCCGGTTGGCGAGGTGGCCGACCCCATCTTCAAGAATCTGGAAGAAAAGGGCCTGCTCTACCGGGTGGAAAAATACACCCACCGCTACCCCACCTGCTGGCGCTGTAAAACCGAGCTGGTCTTCCGGCTGGTCGACGAGTGGTTCATCAGCATGGACGAACTGCGTCCCCTGCTGATGGACATCACCCGCCAGATTCGCTGGATTCCTTCCTTTGGCCTGGAGCGGGAGCTGGACTGGCTCCGCAATATGCACGACTGGATGATTTCCAAGAAAAACCGCTACTGGGGCCTGGCCCTGCCCATCTGGGAGTGCGATTCCTGCGGCCACTGGACGGTTGTGGGCGATGAGTTCGAGCTGAAGGAAAAAGCCGTGGCCGGCTACGAGGAGTTCGAGGGCCACACCCCGCACCGCCCGTGGATTGACTCGGTCAAACTGCAGTGCGAAAAGTGCGGTAGCCAGATGACCCGCATCCCCGATGTGGGCAATCCCTGGCTGGATGCCGGTATTGTTGGCTTCAGCACCCTGCGCTACCGGCAGGACCCGGAATACTGGCGCAAGTGGTATCCGGCAGACTGGATTAGCGAGAGCTTCCCCGGCCAGTTCCGCAACTGGTTCTACAGTATGCTGGTGATGGGCGCAATCATCGATAAAAGCCCCTCTTTCCTGACCAACTTTGGCTACGCCACCCTGTACGCCGAAGACGGGCGGCCTATGCACAAAAGCTGGGGCAATGCCATCGAGTTCAACGAGGCCGCAGACAAGATGGGCGTCGACGTGATGCGGTGGATGTACTGCAACCACAAGCCGGAGCAGAACCTGCTGTTTGGCTACCGCCGCGCCGACGAGGTGCGCCGCCAGTTCCTCATTCCGCTGTGGAACGTGTACAAGTTCTTTGTCACCTACGCCAACCTGGACGGCTGGGACCCGTCCACCCGGCCCGGGCTGGACCAGCTCCAGCTTTCCACGCTGGACCGCTGGATTCTGGCCCGCCTGAACGAGGTGCTGGCAAAAGTGACCGTGTCGCTGGAGAATTACGATGCCTACGCGGCCACAATGGCTATCGAGGCCCTGCTGGAAGACCTGACCAACTGGTACGTACGCCGGTCGCGGCGCCGGTTCTGGAAATCGGAGCAGGATACGGACAAAAATGCGGCCTACGCCACTCTGTACCACGTGCTGACCACGCTGGTCAAAATGCTGGCCCCGTTTACCCCCTTTGTCACCGAAGTGATGTACCAGAACCTGGTGCGGCAGGTTGACCCGCAGGCCGCGGAATCGGTGCACCACTGCGACTGGCCCACCGCGGACGAGTCGGCCATTGACCAGCCCCTGCTGGACGAGATGGACCTGGCCCGGCGCATCGCCAGCCTGGGGCTGGGCGCCCGCGGCAGTGCCAACATCAAGGTGCGCCAGCCGCTGGCCCGTGCCCTGGTGCACACCGACCGCGGGGAGCGGCTGTCGGAGGAACTGACCGGGATTGTCATGGATGAGCTGAATGTAAAGGCGCTGGAATACGTGCAGGAAGCGGGCGAGCTGGTCAGCTATAAAGTTCTGCCCAATCTCAAGCTGGTGGGGCCAAAGCTGGGCAAGCTGGTGCCCGCGGTCCGCAAGGCACTGGCAGAGGCTAACGCGGCGGAGCTGGTCGCCAGGGTGCAGGCTGGCGAAAATATCGTCCTGGTGGTTGAGGGTCAGGAAATTGAGCTAACGCCGGAAGAGGTGCTGGTGCAGACCGAACCGGCAGAGGGTCTGGCCGTGGCCGCGGACAAGGTCATCACCGTGGGCATCGACGTCAACATCACCGATGAGCTGGCCGCGGAGGGTCTGGCCCGCGAGCTGGTGCGGCGCATCCAGAACATGCGCAAAGATGCCGGCTTTGACATTGCCGATAAAATCACCATCTACTACCAGACCGAAGGCGCCCTGCACCGGGTGTTCAAGAG
>RFJV01000594.1 GCA_003694775.1 Chloroflexota bacterium
CAGGGCGTCCGGTTCCGGATGGCGGCGCAGGAGGGCCAGGGCGTAAAGCCGCTCCAGGTCGTCGTCTCTGGTGAGGCCGTGGCGCAGGTAGTGCGCGGCGACCTGCTCCAGCCGGGCCGCGGGGGAGAGGCTTTTGTCTTCCGGACCAAAGGTCTGCACAAACTGCTCCCGGTCCATAAAAAACAGGGCGTCGGTGACCATCTCTACCACCAGGGGGATGCCGGCGCTGGCGGTTTTCAGCGCCTCTACCAGGGTGTCGTCAATGGTCAGGTTGACCCCCCGGCGGCGGGTTTCTGCTTCCAGATAGGTGCGCAGTTCGGCGTCGCCAAAGGTGCTCATATCCCAGACCAGCGGCGGGTTCTGGGCCAGAAAGTCACGGTAGCCTTTGTGGGTACGGGTTTGACCCTCTACCTGGACGGTGCGTTCATCGGCCAGGTTGTTGCGCCCGCTGAGAATCCACAGCAGGGGCAGGTGGACGGTGGGGAGCACCAGGTGGTCGCGGAGGAACGGTTCCAGCGGCACTATGGACTCCAGGTTGTCCAGGGCAATGACCAGCGGCTGGCGGGCAATGATGGTTTGCAGAGCGGTCACCAGGCCGCGGGCCAGGGTCTGGTGCGGGGTCTGCAGGTCTTCCAGCTCCTCCGGCGACAGCAGACCGTCCTGAGCCATACGGGCCAGCAGAAGGTCGGCGGCGGATTGCGGGGGTTGGGATGCGCCGGCCTGTTCCTGCAGGGACTGCCAGAGGGCGGGATGGTCGGCGCGGAAGCGGGACACCCGCTCCGACAGCTCGGACAGGCGGGTTTGGGTTTGCCGGAAAATCTGGGCCGCCCCGGACTGCCCGGCTTCGACCAGCCGGCGGTAGAGGCGGTTCAGCAGGTCGGTGGGGGTGAGCACCGCACTTTCCAGGGACAGGTCGTCGTATAGGGTCAGCACCGGCGGCGATGTTTCGGCTCCCGCGGCAATGTCCAGACAGCGGCGGGTCAGCCAGCTTTTGCCGATGCCGCCGGCCCCCTGCACCAGAAAGATGCGGGGATACGTGTCGTCGTGCGGGCCGGCGTCTTCTGTCCAGGGCGGGGCAGACTGTCCCGTCTGGGCCAGCCACTGCCGGTGGTGCGCCAGCAGACCTTCCAGGGCAATGCGAAACTGCCGCTGTTCCTGAACTCGTCCGATGAAGCTTTGTCGATGCCCGGATGGGGATGGATTGTTCATAGGCGTTTCGGGTAATCAGTCATCAGCCAGATTCATTGTAGCCCCCCGCGCCGACCGCGTCAAGGCCGGGGGCGGGGTGTCCGCGAGGACAACTATAGGCCTGATGGACTAATGGTGATTGGCAATCTTTGTGATATAATAGTTTTGTCGTCAAAAATTATCCCGCTTTTTCGCAATCCCCGTTTCTCTGCCAGCGAGCTGATTGGGAAAGGATGCTGTTCGATGCCGAAGGTACTCATTATTGAGGACAGACGAGAAAATATTGTGTTTGTGGCGAACTCTGTCCTCAAGCCAATGGGTTTTGAGGTCATCACCGCTATGGATGGCCGGACCGGCCTGGAAAAGGCGATGGAAGAGAAGCCGGACCTGATTATTACGGACTTGAAGCTCCCCCGTATGGGCGGGCTGGAAGTGCTAGAACAGCTCCAGGAAAACGGATACAACATCCCGTCCATCGTGATGACGTTTCACGGAACAGAAGAAACCGCCCGCCGTGCCTTGCGGGTGGGGGCGCGGGACTACCTCATCAAACCTTTTACTATTGAAGAGATGCAGACCGCCCTGAAGCGCGCTCTGCAGTCTGTGCCGGGTGCGGCGGCCCCTCACGGCAGTGCCGCGGCCCTGGAGCAGGAGCTGAAAGAAACCCGCCTGGCCCTGGCGGAGCGGGAAGACCAGCTCCGCCGGCTGTCGAAAGTGTCCCGGATTGCGGCGCGGGTTCCGGAACTGGAACGGGAAATCATGCGCCTGCGCAGTCTGCTGGCCGACCGCCCGTCTGCGGCCAGAGCCTCGGCACTGGACAGCCCGGAGGCAGAAGTGACGGCCTTGAAGCAGACCCTGGAAGAGACCCGCGCTCTGCTGGCCCACCGGGAAAAACGGCTCCGCCAGATGCAGGCTTATTTGAACAAGCTTGTTAAAAAAACAGAAACCGCCCCCCTGTCCGGGGAAACACTGACCTGGAAAGAAGAAAACGACCACCTGCGGCAGGAACTGGCCCAGGCCAAAAAGCAGTTGGCCTCAGCCGGGCAGTACATTCACCGGCTGGAAGAGCTGTTGCACAAGCAAAAAAGGGAGCTGGAAAAGTACCGCCAGCAAACGCTCACCCTGGCCAACGAACTGCGGAGCCTGTCCGAAGCGGTCCGCCTCCTCTCCCAGGATTTACACCACCAGACCGAAACGCTGGACAACATCCCCCCCGGCAAACATTAGCCGGCAATCCCCGAAATATTCGTTGAGCCACCGCTTTTTTCTTCAAACGGGCATACCCCCTACCCGCTTTGCTGTCCCCCGTGACCGGATGTTTACCCGCCTTCCTGCGGCGTTGCCGTTACCGGCGGCTCCGGTGAGGCAGTCGGTGACGGCGAAGCTGTTGCCGTTGCTCTGGCTGGAGGCTGAACGGTTGGGGTGGCCGCGGGGACGGTCGCACTCACCGTTGGGGACGGCTGGGTGGCCGTTCCGGCCGGCTGGCGAGGCGCGGGCGTGGAGGTCGCTGTGGGAGGCGGTCCCCACAGGCCGCGCTGGCTGTCTCTGGCCCGGCGTTCCGCGGCCTCCAGCTCGGACTGGAAGCGAATGCCCGAAATGCTTTGGTCGACCTGCGCCAGCCCCATCTCGACCAGTTCCAGGTTGAGAAGCTGGTTGCCGGTATACACGTACCGCTCCAGATTGTTCCCCCGTTCGCTCGCCTGGGGGTCGCTCACCAGGCGAACCACTTTCATCCCCACCAGCTTCTGGTTGGTTTCCGTGGCCACCACGCCCCACGGCGATGTTGGCTCGTTGGGCGGTGCGTCCAGACCAAGATAGTGAACCTGGTAGGTCCGGTCCAGCGGGTCGCCGGCCAGCACTACCAGGATGGTATCACCGCTGATGATGTCGACCACCAGGCCCGTGGCTTCATCGGGGATGGGGGTGATGGTCGGCGTGACGATGGCGCTGGGAATGGGGGTGACGGAGGCCGGAGGAAGGACGCGCGTCTGCACCGGCGAGGGCGATGGCGTGGGAACCGGTGTGGGCAAAACCGCGGTCTGACTGCGCGGCACGGCCCCAACCTGAACGGTGGGGGTGGGCCGGGCGGCGCAGGCGGTCGTCACCATCAGGGAAACAAGCAGAACAAGCAGGCCGGTAACCCCTCCCCTCCAGTTTGGAAAAAGCCGCCTGGGGCTGGACCGGTACGGTAATTGTGGTGAACCCATATAGACCCCTGAACCGGTGTGCCGGAAAACTGAACACAGCCTTCCGGCGGAATGTTAAAACTATTATACCCCTGTTTATTAAAATGTAAAAGTCGCCGGGGCACTTTTTTACCCAATACCACAATATCTTGTGGTGTCAGGGGAAAATTAACCTGTATATTGTTATTGACTTGCCGTGGCGGTGCTCCGGCGCTGGAGCACGACGGGACGGCAGTACTGCCGTCCCGAATTTTCAATTCACGAAAATCTGGGAATCCAGTGACATACGGAGGTGGTTGCTACACAGGCAGGCGGATGAAGAATTTACTACCGGGGTTGGATTGGGGGTCGTAGCCGGGACTTTCTACCCAGATTTTGCCGCTGTGCAGTTCGATGACGCCCTTGGCAATGGCTAATCCCAGACCGATACCGCTTCCCTTGAACTCCGTTTTGCTGGTGCTGTGGAGCATAACATCTTCTGCCGTGCCAAAGCGGTCGAAGATGACATTCTGCTTGTCCGCGTCGATGCCCACCCCAGTATCGGCCACCACGATTTCTATCCACTGCTGGTCGTGTTCATCCATCACCGCCGAAGCGGAGATGGTCACTTTGCCGCCGTCGGGGGTGTACTTGATGGCGTTGTGGACAATCCGGCTCAGGGCCGACCGGAGCTGGCGCGGGTCGCCATTGATAACGGGCAGTTCCTCCGGCAGTTGGGTAGACAGGGTAATCTGCCGGCTTTGGGCCAGGTCGTCGTGCTCCTGTTTGACCGTCTGGATGAGGGTGCGCATCGCCACCGGGCCGAACTTTTTGTCGGCGGAGTCCAGCTCCAGCCGGATGATGGTGACCATATCGTTGATGATTTCCTGGAGACGGTCTGTGCCGCGGCGGATACCGGCCAGGAATTCCTGGGCGCCGTTGTCATCACGGACAGCCGGCAGAATGTTCAGCATCTGGCTGTAGCTGGAAATGAGGGTCAGCGGGGTGCGCAGTTCGTGGGACACAATGGAGATGAAATCGGTTTTGAGCTTCTCCAACTGCTCCAGCTTCCGGTAAGCCTCTTCAAGCTCGGTGATTTTTTGCTCCAACTGCTGAATCAGATTGAGGCTCTGCTCCTGCAGGTAGCGTTCGCGCGGGGTAGCGGCTTCGACTTCCTGGTGGCCGGTTGCCAGAAAGCGCTCCACCGTTTCCAGCAGTTCATCGATGTCAATCGGCTTGTTGAGGTAATGGTCACAGCCGATGGCGCGGGCACGTTCCCGGTCATCGCTGACCGAACGGGCGGTCAGGGCAATGATGGGGACATGGCGCAGGTGGGGAAAACTGCGGATGCGGGTCACGGCTGTAAAACCGTCCAGGTCTGGCAGGTTGATGTCCATCAAAATCAGGTCCGGGTTAATTTCTGCCGCTTTGCGGATTCCCTCCAGCGCAGTCACAGCATCGACCACGCGGTAGTTCTGGCTTTCCAGAATGCGGCGGACCAACTGCCTGTTTTCGGGGGTGTCTTCTAC
>RFJV01000595.1 GCA_003694775.1 Chloroflexota bacterium
ATGGATGCCATCATTCGTGTGCAGAACGTCCACAAAAGCTACCTGATGGGCAAAGAAGCCGTGCCCGCCCTGCGCGGGGTCACCATCGACGTGGCCCGCGGGGAAATGCTGTGCCTGATGGGGCCGAGCGGGTCGGGGAAAACAACTCTGCTCAACCTGCTGGGCGGTCTGGACGAACCGGGCCGGGGACACATCATCATCGATGGGCAGAACATTGTCGCCATGACCGAGGAGCAGGTGGCCCGTCTGCGGCTGGAGAAAATGGGCTACATTTTCCAGACCTTCAACCTGCTCAGTAATTTTACCGCCTTTGAAAATGTGGAAGCCCCAATGGTGCTGGCCGGCAAACTGCGCCGCAAGGAGCGCAAGGCCCGGGCCGCGCACCTGCTGGAGCAGGTCGGACTGGCCGACCGGATGGACCACTACCCCAGCGAGCTTTCCGGCGGACAGCAACAGCGGGTCGCCATTGCCCGCGCCCTGGCCAACGACCCGCCCATCATCATCGGAGATGAGATGACCGGCGACCTGGACTCGGAAACCGGCTTTGAGGTGATGCGCCTCATCCGCCGGCTCAACCAGGAGCAGGGAAAAACCGTCATCTATGTTACGCACGACCCGCGTATGGCCGAGTTCGCCGACCGGACGATTAACCTTTTGGACGGCGTTATTCACAGCGAAATTAATCAGGCTGGAGTGAAGCCGGCGGTTGCTACTTGAGGATGTAGTAAGTGCCCTTTTTGTCGCCAATTTTTAACAGCAGACCTTTGTCTACCAGGTCTACCAGGTCAAGGCGCAGGGTTTCGGGGTTGACATCGGGGCAGAGGGCGCGGTACTCCCGGTTGGTAATCCGGCCTTCCTTTTCCAGATAGGCCAGAGCCTTCATCTGCCGTTCGTTCATATTGGTGGGCCATTTTTTGATAGAGGGTATCCGCTCGATAGTATTGAACAGCCGGACGGTGAAGGAGTACGGCTTGGCCTCGAACACAGGCGCGGGGTGTCCGTTTTCCAGCATTTCCTCAATCATCCGGTCGATGCCCAGCCCCAGCTCCTCAATATACCCCCAGTGAAACAGTCCCGATACCAGCCGCGGGTTGCGGGAAAAATGCTCCTCCACAATATTGTCCAGGGTGATGTACCCCGGCAGTCCCCCCGGACTGATGACCTCCAGCCGGTCCTCGTACATCCGTATTTCGACCCGCCGGCCCCGGAGCCGGTAATCCCGGTGGCACAGGGCATTGACCAGCGCCTCGCGGACGGCAAAGGGGGGATATTCGGGGCGTTCTTCCCGCCGCAGGCCGGTGACCACTGCCTCGACCCGCATCTCTTCGGTGACCAGGTTCCAGGCTCGCTCGACCAGCCGGGCCAGCGGCCCCTGAAGCTCCACCCGCCGGCCATACCCTGCCAGACCATCCCGGCCGCGGGCCTCGGTGCCCAGAAATTTCACAAACACTACCCCGCTCTGCGGCAGAAATACCTGCGGATTCTTGCCAAACAGAAGCAGGCCGGCCACCGTGGGGGTTCCGTCTTCCGTCATCGCCCCGATGTTGACCAGGTGCTCCTGCAGGTCTCCCACCGGCCGGCCGCTTCGCTCGGCCCGCAGGCGCAGGTACTCGTCCAGGAGGCCCTGGTCAAAATCTACCAGCGTGGCCCCGGAAACCGGCTCGGCCTCAAAATCGCCGCTCGACTTGGTCGCGGCCAGGTGGCGGATTGCTTCTCCGCCCAGCGGCCGGTTTTCACTGCCGGCCCGGATGAGGACTCGCCCATCGGCCAGGGCGTGGAGTTCCGGACTGCGGGCAATCTTCAGGGCAATGACCACCCCATCCGGCGTTTCCATCTGCTCCCACTCGGTCACAACCGGCGGGCGGCAGCGGGCCAGGGCCTGCACCAGCGCGCTTTCCACATCTTCGCTCAGGGTAGGCCCAACCGGCTTTCCGGCCTCGTCCACACCAATACAAATGACGCCGCCATCGGCATTGGCAAAGGCGACCATCGTCTCTGCCAGCAGGTCGGCATCGGCAGAGGGGAGCATAGCGACGGTTTGTCCAGGTCCGTGCTTCAACAGTTGACTGAGCATAATCTCATTATGCGTTGAATGCCTGCCAGTTGTCAATTCGTCGCGGCGATGTTATGATTAGGACTTACGTAGGCGCATTTCAGTTTTGTGGTAGCCGGGGCATCCCTATGCCCCGGCATAGGGATGCCGGGGCTACGAACCATACTCCCCTACCATTCTCCGCGGCCTC
>RFJV01000596.1 GCA_003694775.1 Chloroflexota bacterium
CTCCCGGACCATCCGGGGTCGCGGGAACCTGAACTGCGGGCTGTTCAATTTGAATACAAACTATAATTCAGGAGCGGCTCTCTGTCAAATTGGCAGGGGTGGGTATCCCAGAATACCGGCAATGCCGGTCCAGCACTGGTACAGGCCGAACGCGGCCAGGGCCACCGCAGAGACCCCGCTCAGCAGGCGTGAGGCCAGCGGCCCAAACCGGCGGGCAAAGGCAAACACCAGAACAAAGGCGGCAAAACCGCCGACCAGGGTCAGGTAAAAGCCGGCCACAAAGCTGATGCCCAGCGCCGGCGACTGGCGCCAGCCTTCCAGCAGAATGGGGCCGGCAAGGATACTCCAGAAAATGTAGGGGCCGGGGCTGAGGGCGTTCATCAACGCCCCTTTCAGGACGCTCTGGTGCGCGGCATCCACCGGCAGGTGGGTTGGGTCTGGCGGGCGAAGCGCGGTTTGGGCCGCGCCCCAGGCCAGATAGAACAGGAACAGGCCCCCCGCCACCCGCAGACCGTCCAGAAACCAGTCCGGGGTCTGGGTGAGCACCAGCAAGACCAGAAAAATAATCGGGCCGTCGCTCAGAAGGGGGGCCGCCGCGGCCGGCAGGGTTTTCTGCCAGCCGTTCTTCAGCGTCTGGGCCAGAAGAAAGGCCTGAAATGGGCCGGGACTGGCGCTGGCCGACAGCCCCAGGGTGGCCCCCTGAACAAAGTAGAGTATCATTATGCCTCCCGGATAGGGGGATGCTCTCCATTATAATTACCTGCGGTGATTGGGCAACCATGAAAGGATGAAGGATGAGGGATGAGGGATGAAGGATGAGGGATGAAGGATGAAGGATGAAGGTTGAGGGGTGAAGAGAATTCGTAAATTCGTAAATTCGTCCTTTCGTCCTTTCGTATTTTTCTTTGTATTTCCCGTCCTCATCAGGTAAAATGGAGTAGGTGATTAAAACCGGGAGACCAAAAATTCGCTGATGTTCAAAGTAACTTCATTGATTGGACCGGGAACGCAGATGGTCGGCCTGCTGGTGGGTGCGGCGATGCTGTTCCTGGGCCGGAAGCTGTTTTGGCTGTTTGTGGCCGCGGCCGGCTTTGTGCTGGGACTGGTGGTCGCACCGGGGCTGTTTCCCCGCCAGCCGGACTGGCTGGTGCTGGCCGTAGCTATCATCTTTGGCCTGCTGGGGGCTGGGCTGGCGGTGGTCATCCAGAAAGTGGCCGTCACCATTGCCGGCTTTGTGCTGGGCGCGTATGCTCTGGTCTGGGTGGTGATGATGCTGAACCTGCACCCCGGTCCCTGGGTGTGGCTGATTGGCCTGGCCGGCGGCATTGGCGGGGCAATGCTGTCTGCTTTCCTGTTTGAGCTGGCCCTGATTGCCCTCTCCACCCTGGTCGGGGCGATGCTGGTGGTGCAGGGGGTCAACCTGGGCGCGGGCGCGTCGGCCTTGCTGTTCCTGGGCCTGCTGGTGGTCGGGGTGGTGGTGCAGGTGAATATGTGGCAGGAGGATTGAGACCGGATGGAAATTCGACAGCTTCCCGTGGCGCAGGCAGTAGGGCATATCCTGGTGCACCACCAGACCGGGCCGGATGGCCGGAAGGTGCTGAAAAAAGGCCGTGTGCTGACCGGCGACGATGTGGCCGTCCTGCAATCGCTGGGCCGCGAGGCGGTGGTTGTGGCTGTGCTGGCAGAGGATGACCTGCCGGAAAACGAGGCCGCCCGCCGGCTGGCCGGGGTGGTCGCCGGGCCGCATCTGGTGGCTTCAAAGCCGGTTGGCGGACGGGTGAACTTTTTTGCCGACACGCCCGGCCTGCTGAAGGTCAATATTGACGGCCTGCTGGCGTTTAATGACCACGACGGCATTACCCTGGCCACCCGTCTCCACAACACCGTGCTGACCCCCAAAATGCAGGCGGCCACCCTGAAAATCATCCCCTACGCCATCCCCCGGTCTGCTGTGGAGGCCGCGGCCGGCACCGCCCGGCAGTTCGCACCGCTGGTGACGGTCCGTCCGTTTACCCGGCGGCGGGTGGTGCTGTTGACCACCGGCAGTGAACAGGCCAGGGAGTCGGTGGTGAACGGCTTCACCCCGGCGCTGTCGGCGCGGATGGCTCGCTACGGCGCGGCCCTGGTGCAGGGACCGCATACCACCGAGGATGTCTCCGCCATTGCCGATGCCATTCACCAGGCCGCGGCGCAGGCCGCGGAAATGGTGATAATTGCCGGGGAAACATCCATTATGGACCGAGACGACATTGTACCGCAGGCCATCCGGGCCGCGGGGGGCGTGGTGGAGCATTTCGGTGTGCCGGCAGAGCCGGGCAACCTGCTTCTGCTGGCTTATCTGGGCGACCTGCCCATCGTTGGTGCGCCGGGATGTGCCCGGAGCAAAAAATTCAACGTGGTCGACCGGGTCCTGCCGCGGCTGGTCGCCGGAGAACGGCTGACCCGCCGGGATTTGCTGGCCCTGGGCCACGGCGGTTTACTGCGAGGTGAGGACGGGCTTGAAGGTTAAACGCACTGGCCGGCTGGTTTCTGTGGGCATGATTTTCCTGCTGTTGGCTCTGCTCAGCACGGCGACGCTGGCCTGCCAGCCGCAGGTCAAGCAGGTTTTTATCGACGTGGACGGGGGCCGGCAGACGCTGACCACCGAAGCCGAAACGGTGCGGCAGGCCCTGCTGGAGGCGCAGATTACCCTGGGGCCGCTGGACCGGGTATCGCCGGACCTGTATGTGACGCTGGAGCCGGGAATGGTTATCACCGTGACCCGCGTTCGCGAGGAGCTGGTGACCCGCCGGGAGGTCATCCCCTTTGAGCGGCAGATTGTGCCCAACGAGGCCCTGGCCCCCAACGAAACCCGGCTGGTGCAGTTGGGCGTCAACGGCGAGGATGAAATTACCATCCGGGTGACATACGAAAACGATGTCGAGGTCAGCCGGACGGAGGTGTCGCGGCGGACGGTCATTCCACCCGTGCCGGAAATTATGGTGGTCGGGGTAAAGGACGACATCCCCTCCACCCCGATTGAGGGGGTGATTGCCTATATGGACGCGGGCAACGCCTGGATTATGCGGAACACCAGCGGAAGCCGCCGCCCGCTGACCACGGACGGCAACCTGGACGGACGGGTGTTCAGCCTGTCGGCAAACGGGCGCTGGCTCCTGTACACCACCCCCCTCACCGACGACATCGAACAGCCGCTCAACGAGCTGTGGCTGGCTTCCACCACCATCGTGGGAGAAGCACCGGTAACACTGGGCATTCGGGGTGTTCTCCAGGCGGCCTGGTCGCCGGTGGTCAGCCAGAATCTGGTGGCCCTGACCACCGCGGAACGCACCCCCAGCCCGCCCGGCTGGAAAGCCCGCAACGACCTGTGGCTGGTCGACCTGACGCCGGACGAACCGATGGAAGACGCGGCCTATCTGGACGGCCTGCGCCAGGGCAAAATTTCCCGCCCCAAGCCGGTGCAGGTTCTGCCGCCGGGTACGCCGGGCCTGTACTCCTGGTGGGGAACCACCTATACCTGGTCGCCGCGGGGGGACCGGCTGGCTTACGCCCGCGCCGATGAGATTGGCCTCATCACCCTGACCCGCACCACGACCATTTCGGCTTCGGTTCAGCCGCTGGTACAATTTACCCCGTTCGACACGCTGGGCGAGTGGGTATGGGTTCCGGCGGTTAGCTGGTCGCCGGACGGGCGGTTTCTGGCCGCAGTGGTGCACGGCCCGCCCGTCGGGGCGGAGCCGGCGGAGCAGAGCCAGGCGTTCGACCTGTGGCTGTTGAGTGCAGACGGGCGTATCAAGGCCAAAGCGGTAGACCGGGTCGGAATGTGGGCCAACCCGGTCTGGGGGACAAACGGGATTGCCTACGGGCAGGCGGTCAACCCTTTGCAGTCGGTCACCAGCCGGTATACCATCTATCTGATGGACCACGATGGAAGCAACCGCCGGCAAATCTTCCCTTACCAGACCGAACCGGGCGTCCAGTTTCCGGAGCTGGTCTGGTCGCCGGAGGGGAACAGCCTGCTGTTTGTCTTCAACGGCAACCTGTTTTTGACTCCCCTGGGCGGCGGCCCGCCCCGGCAGTTGACCGCTGGCAGTCAGGCCAGCGGTATCCGGTGGGTCAGGCCGGCCGCCTTGAATGCCGGCCTCCCCCTGACCGCCACAGAAAGCCTGTCGAATAGTGCAGTTTTGACATCTGGTGGTACAATTACTGTAGAAAATGATGCGAACGGTACGCCGTCGGCTCCCACTGTTACCCCCACGCCGGTTCGTCGGGATTTGCCACAGCCTGCACCGGCTCCCACCGGTACGGCCACAGCCGTTAGTATGAACCCCGACCAACGGCGAAATTAGCCGCAAATTTACCAGAGGAAGACGTGAAGATTGACCGTCCCTGTGTCCTGCTGATGGACACCGACGCGGAAACACTGGAACAACTGCAAACTGTTCTGCAGAGGCAAGGATATTACGTGCTGGTCGCCGCCGATGGCTATGCCGCCCTGCAGTTGGCGGAACGCGCCCGTCCCCGGCTTATTGTATCGGACCTGGTGCTGGCCGGTCTCGATGCATACGAAGTTTGGGTAAAAATCAACCGCAGTAAGTCCGAGCCGCGTGTCCCGGTCCTGGTGGTCAGTGCGCTCAACCTCCTGCCCGCGGGGACACCCTGGCGGTCCAATTCGGTTTCAAAATGGCAGTTGCTGGCCTACGATGCGTTTCTCCCCAAGCCGGTCGACCTGCGCCGCTTTTTGCGGCTGGTCAAAAAGCTGACCACTCCAGAGCAGGCCGATGCTGTTCCCGGCGGTCCGGCGGTTCTGCTGGCTGTGGAAGACAGGTCCCTGCAGGCAGAACTGGCCCGCATTTTGGCGGCAGAAGACTTTGAGGTCGATACGCCGGAAAACTTGCCGAGGGCAGAACAACTGCTGTTGAAAAATCTACCCCCGGCGGTGATTGTCTTCTCGTACACGGGGCAGGATGACGAACTGCGGCGGGTCGTTGTGGAAACCAGAAAACGCGCCCCTGGCACCGCCATTGTTCTGCTGGCAGAACCCCATCAAACGGTCAATCCGGATATCGCGGTTGAGTGCCACGGCATTCTGGCCCGGTCCACAGACCCGGCCTACGTGGTTTCCACCATCAACCAGGTTATTGAGTACCAC
>RFJV01000597.1 GCA_003694775.1 Chloroflexota bacterium
ACCTATGCCCGGTGCGGCATCATCGTCAACGTGACACCGTTTGAGCCGGAGTGGGAAGGCTACGTTACCCTGGAAATCTCCAACACCACCCCCCTGCCGGCGCGTATCTACGCCAACGAGGGTATTGCCCAGGTGCTGTTCTTCCAGACCGACGAACCCTGCCGGGTTTCGTATGCAGATAAAAAGGGGAAGTATCAGAAACAGCGGGGTATAACCTTACCAAAAATCAAATAAAAAGCTGTAGGGCAACTGCCAGCAGTTGCCCTACAGCTTTTACAATCAAAACTAAAATTCCCCATCCCCTTCGGCAAAGATAGCCTCCGCGTAGCGGAGCAGTTCCTCCTTGCGTTCCGGTGAGGTCTCCCTGGAGTCCAGATACAGCTCCAGAGCCTGGCGGGGGGTCAGCTCCTCCGCCGACACGCCGCGGCCCAGCCGCCGCTGTTGGACGCGGTCAATATCGTGCACAATGCCGGCCACATACTCCGCCGCCGCCAGTTCCTGCCGGATGAGCCGGTCGTCAAGGGCCGGCTCCTGCGACTCCAGCGCCCGGATGATGACCCGCACGATGGCATTCTCCACCGGATGGCGGGCCAGCTCATCCAGGATGTCGGTCATTGGGTCATCAGAGGCGGTCACGTCGATGCGGATGGTGACAAAAGGGCGGGCGTCCACCGGGATGAACTCCCAGTCGGCCTTGCCTCGCTCCAGCCGGACCATCACCACCCCTTTGCGTTCCTTTTCCTCGCCAAAATCAATCCGCTCCAGACTGCCGCAGTAGACAATCGGCGGATGCTGGCCGTTGTTCAGCTCCTGGTGCTTGTGGATATGGCCCAGGGCCACGTAATCCCACACCGGGTTCGCCAGCAGGCTCTTCAGGATAACCACATCGCGGCCAATCATCACGCTTTGCTCACTGCCCTGCACCGCTCCGCTCACCGACAGGTGCGCGGCCAGCACCGCCGGAATGTCCGGCTGTTTGGCGACCTCCTGGGCCAGTTCGGTGATGTTTTGGGCCACCATCTCGGATATCAGGCGGTCCAGCTCGTCGATGGGCAGGTTGCGGTAGCTTCCCTGCGCAAGCAGACGGCTCCGCTGGGGGTAAGGCACGGCGGCTACCTGAAGAAGCTGGCCGCGGCGGCAGGTCACCTGGTGGACGCCTTCCCGGCTGGCAACGATAACTCCGGGCACGTCCAGCACCCCAAAGATGTCCAGACTGCTGGCGGCCCGGTCTGCAGAAGCCATATCATGATTGCCGACCAGCAGAACCACCGGCACACCGGCATCGCTCAGCCGCTTGATGCGCCGGGCAAATTCCCGCTGGAAGGTGGGATTGGGGCGCTGGTTCTTGTAGGCGTCGCCGGCAAATATGCAGACATCCACCTCCCGCTCCAGGGCAATGTCGATGGCCTGGTTCATCCGCCGCAGAAAGTCAACCACCCGGCTGTTCAGCCCGGTCTTGGAATCCAGCCGGCCATAATTCTCCATCCCGATGTGGATGTCGGCCAGATGCAGTAGATTGATGGGGTGGTTCGTCATGCTGACCTGCCTGGATTATTTCTTTCTTCTTCGCCGCCGGGAGCGTTTGCTTTTACTTTTTGCTTCCGTGGGAGCCTGTTCCTCTTCCCCCGCCTCGGCAGAACTGCTGGTTTTTTCTGGCTTTTTGGTCTCTGCCGCCGAGGTTTCTGCTGAAGGCGTTTTGGGTTTATCGCCCGCGGTCAGGGGGGTCAGGTCTGCGGCAGGAACCTCGATGTAGGTTTCGTCCTCACTGCTGTCCAGCTCCAGCAGGACGGTTTCCTTGAGGATGTTCAGCCCGCGTACGGTAGCCGTCAGTCCATCTTTGGTTTTGACCCGCGTATTCACTTTGGGCAGGTTTTCCCTGGCTTCGGTATAGGCATCGTTTTCAAAGGCCAGACAGCACAGCAACCGCCCGCACAGGCCGGAAATTTCCGAGGGGGCCAGCGGCAGGCTCTGGTTTTTGGCCATCTTGATAGAAACGGAATGGAACTCCGTCAGCCAGCTTGAACAGCAGAGGACCCGCCCGCACCGGCCGTAGCCATCGAGAATTTTGGTCTCGTCCCGTGCTCCCACCTGCCGCATTTCGATGCGGGTATTGAAGGTGCGGGTCAGCCGGCGTACCAGCTCGCGGAAATCGACCCGCTGTTCGGCCACAAATGAAAAGACCAGCCGGCTGCCGTCGAAGCTGTACTCCGCCTTGAGGACTTTCATCGACAGGCCCAGCTCCTTGACCAGCTCGATGCATTTTTTGCGTGCCTTTTCCTCCTGAGCCTGATAGGAGACCGCCTTCAGCAGTTCCACGGGGGTGGCTTTGCGCAGAATATTTTTCAGCTTGCCCTTGATTTCGCTTTCGGGGATTTCTTTGGGTGGGAACACCACTGTTCCCATTTCGATGCCCCGCGCGGTTTCAACAATAACCCGGTCCCCCGTTTGCAGGTCGGTATAATGGTGCGGCGAAAAGTAGTAAACCTTTGTCACCGGTTGAAATCTTACCCCTACAACCTTTGGCATAATTCTTCCTTCTTGGCTACAGTCTTGGTAGTTTCAGTAAAACGACTTCCAGATTTAAGCGTGAATTTACATTATAATCCAGATTTTTCAAAGCCGAGCGAACCGTTTTGACCACCTCCCCGGCCTGAACCAGGCTGACGGCCCCGGCAACGGGCCTGAGCTGTTCCTGCCAGTCCAGGTTGACCGGGCGGGTGCGGCTCCCGCTCTTCAAGAGCAGAATGTCTCGCCAGATGCTGAGCCACAGGGCCAGCAGTTCCTGCACCTGCCGCGGGTTTCGGCTGGCGGTCTGGGCAAAGGCCAGCCGGTTGGCGCGGCTCTGGTGGAGCAGGTCCAGCAGAGATTCCAGGGCCTGGGTCCGCTGTTCCAGGATTGACGGGTCTGCCAGGGCCTGCACGGCCCACCCCAGCCGACCGGCAGAAAGCTGGGCCAGCAGGTCGGCCTGCTCCGCTGAAGCCTGCCAGCGGGTTTGCAGGGCCTCTGCCACCACTGCCGGCGGGATGGGCCGGAGCGATAAAACCTGGCACCGGGAGACGATGGTCGGCAGAAGCAAATTGGGGCTGATGGCGGTCAGCACCAGGACGACCTGCGGCGGCGGTTCCTCCAGGGTTTTCAGCAGGGCGTTGGCCGCAGAGGTGGTGGCCCGCTCAAAGCCGCACAGCAGGGCCACCCGGTAGGGACTTTCTACCGCAGACAGCGACAGGTCTCGCTGAAGGTCGCGGATTTGCTCAATTTTGATGGCCTCGTCTGGCTGGTCAAAAATCCGGACATCGGGGTGGTTGCCGCTGACTACCTTGAGACAGGAGCGGCACTGCCCGCATGGTTTCTGCGGTCCGGTGCAGTTGAGCCGCTGGGCAAAGTACCGTCCGAGGGTGCTCTTGCCGACGTGCGCCGGCCCGGTAATGAGCAGGGCGTGGGGAACCTGGCCGGTTTCTATCTGCCGCGCCAGCAGGTCTACCGCCCAATCGTGCCCGATGACGGTGGGTGTGGAAAGCGTGGTCATGGTTTGGCCTGCCGCCGCGGTTGGGGTAGATGGATGGTAAAGGTGGTTCCCTGGTCGGGCTGGCTTTCAACTTCTATGGCCCCGTTGTGCCGCTCGATGACCGCACGGGTAATGGAGAGGTCGATGTTGCGGTACTGCTCCTCTACCTGAGCAAACGGCTCAAAGATATTGCGCATTTCTTCGGGGGTCAGCCCTTTTCCGGTGTCGGAAACGATGACCTGCACTTCCGGGCCTACGGCGCGGGTGATGATTCGCAGTTCGCCGCCGTCCGGCATCGCCTGGTAGGCGTTTTTGATGAGATAGTACACCGCCTGCTGAATCTGCTTGCTGTCTACCGGAACCAGCGGCAGATGCGGGTCGAACCCGCGGATGAATTTTACCCGGTCGTCTGGCGAGAACTCTTCCACGTATTTCTGCCAGGCGGCTTCTATGATGGCGTTCAGGTCGGTTTCGTGGGGGTGGAATTCTGACTGTACGGCAAAATCGAGCAGGCTTTGGGCTGTCTGCCGGACCTGCCGGGCCTGGCGCTGAAGCGATTCCAGCAGGTCCTGGATGTCGCCATTGGTATCCAGGCGGTGCTTCAACTGCTGGATGTCGTCCAGCATGGTGTTGATGGGCGTGCTGATTTCTCTGGCGATGCCGGCGGCAAAATACCCCAGGGTGACCAGCTTTTCTGCCTGAAGCAGTTGCTGGGTAACCCGGTTCAGGGCCGCGGTTTTGACCTTGACCATCTTTTCCAGCTTGCGGCTGGATTCTTCGGCCTTGCTCTTGGCCGAGTAGAGGCGAGCGTAAAGCCGGGCATTGTCAATGGCAATGCTGGCGTAATCGGCCAGGGCAATCAGCAGGTTGAGATGCTGGTCGGTAAAGGGACGGACCACCGTTTTGTTGTGCACGGCCAGCACGCCAATCACCCGGTTGCTGACTTTGAGCGGAACATTGATAAGCGACTTGACAAAATAGCCGGTTTTGACTTTGAAGGAGTCGTCCTGGTTGATGCCGCCAATCATGACAGGACGCCCGGTGCGGACCACATGCCCGGCGATGCTGTCTTCTACCTTGATGCGCAGGTTGGCGGCGCTGGTTTTGCCCATACCTCGCTCGGCTCGCAGGTAAAGCTCCCCGCTTTCCTGGTCCAGAAGCATCAGCGAGCCTTCTTCCGCGCCGGTCAGGTAGACGGCGGCTTCAACAATGCGCCCCAGAATTTGCTCCAGGTCGAGCAGGGATGTAACCGACCGTCCGATGCCGTACAGGAAGCGCAGTTCCTTGACCCGGTTTTCGAGCTGGCGGTTGACCGTCAGGACGGTCTGGATGAGCCGGTCCCGTTCCTTGCGCAAGCGGGATTCGGTCAGGGCACGGTCGATGGCGTTGACCATTTCCTCGATGGCAAACGGCTTGATGATGTAATCGCGCGCCCCCAGGCGGAAGGCGCGCACCGCGGTTCCCTCGGAGCCGTGGAAGGTCATCAGGATAGTGGGAATGTCCAGCCCCTTTTCCCGCAGAGCCTCCAGCAGTTCCAGACCGCCCATTTTGGGCATGACCAGGTCGGAGATTATCAGGTCGACCTCATTGTGCAGGACAATATTCAGCGCGTCCACGCCGTTATTGGCCCGGAGCATGCGGTATCCGTTGGGGGTCAGAACGTAGTCGTGCAGAAAATGGAGGTTGTCTTCTCTATCATCAACTGCCAGGACGGTCTCTCCGGCCACAATCTATCTCCTCATCCAGAGCCACCGGTGTCTGCGACCGGCATGCTGGATTTTAAACGCATCACTTGTTAGCTGTCATGATAAGTGGGGAGGCAAACTTTGCAAATTTTACCGTTGTTCCGGGGAAGCAAGCGGCTACGGCCGGGAGGCCGGGCCAACCCCAACCTTGTAAACGGCTCTCCAGGGACGGTACCGGCTGAAGATGGTGTCCTGGTGTATAACCTGGCCGTTTTCTTTGACCACGCGGGTAACGGTGACATCCATCCCGTCTTTGGCCCAGTCAACCTGTTTGACCACACCCCGCGGCAGGGTGGAGTCTTTTTCGTATACCGGAGGGTCGTGCTTGACTACGTTGGTGATGACCGGCTCGCTGATGGTGACTTCCCGGCCTGTGTTGGTGCTGTAGAAGCGGAAGGTGACCGTTCCCTCAACGGTATCGGTTTCGGTCTGGATGAGGAGGTAGTAATCCGTATCGTTGCGGAATTTAAAGTCTACATCCGGGGTATAGATGGTGGCATCCAGGCCCGGTACCGAGTTGGTTTCGTACCAGCCTACCCGGTAGCCGTGCGCCCAGCGTTCTACCAGCTCGTAACCGCCAAACAGGGCGGCCCGGAAGGCGGTGGTGCTGACCTGGCACACCCCCCCGCCGATACCCACCGCGGTGCGGTCGCCATAGATAATGAGCGACTCGTCGAAGCCGGCCTCTTTGGTCACCGGGCCAAGATAGCGGTTGAAGGAAAAAATCTCGCCTGGGGGAATGACCACGCCGTCAAATTTTGACGCGGCCAGGGCAATGTTGTAAACCCGTCCGGCGCTGGACCCCTTGAAGTAGGTGGTCGCCTCGCTGACCAGCTCCTTGATGCCCAGACGGTCAGGCTCTTTACTGGATACCACCGGCGGGGTGATAATGAGCGGCAGTTCCACCGTGTGGGCCGGTTCCGTCTTCAGGGTTTCCAGCAGGTCGGCCAGCTTTTGGGGCAGGGCCTGCATATCCAGCCGGATACCATCCTGACTCGGCTCCAGGACGACCAGCTTGCCCTGCTCGTCATCAAAGCGGAGGCGAGCGTCCCGCGGCTCTGTATTGATGGCGCGGGCGATTTTTTCAAAGTAGGGGGTCATCTGCTCCAGATTGAATGCCAGCTCCAGGTAGGAGTTGCCGCTCTGGTCAAACTTTTCGACCTGCCGGATGAGCTGGGGAAGGGCATCCGGGGGCAGTTTCCACTCTGTAGTCTGGTTGTCGATGCGGGCGGTAAAGAAAAGGGGGCCGCTGAGCAGGTTTTCGGCCTGCCGGCGGGCAATGGCGATGTCGGCATCGGTGATGGCCGGCTCGATTTTTTGGGCGACCACCTCGACCGTGGTCTGTTCCGGGGCGCGCAGGGCCGCTTCCAGCCGGGCGCGGCTGGCCTGGCGATGGAGCTTTTGTCCGTAGCGCGCTGGAATTATGTCAATCTCTGTAGTTGGGTGTATAATGAGCTGAGCATCCTGCGGTGGATAGTCCACCGCCTGGGCCAGGCGCTGGAGAACATCATTGAGCGGCCCGGAGTCGTATTCGATGACGGGAGAAATTTCTACCGGTGTGGACAGGAGCTGTATCTGCGCCAGAATGTCGCTGAAGAGATTTCCCTCGCGGCCCACCAGAAAAGCCCTGTCTACCGTTGCCGGAATGTTCACCCGTGCGCCGAGTTCTTTATCGGTCACACTCCAGCTCTGGTCGTTGAGGGTAATAACCAGGTAGCGCGGGGGGCGCTCAGCCAGGCGTGCAGTCAGCGTAGCGGCCAGTTCGGCGGGGGTCATCCCGCCAGCCGGAACCCCATCCACCACCACGCCGGGATAGACCTTGTCCAGGTAGACCACCTGGTAGGCCATCACGGTAAAGAGGGCGCTTGCCAGGATAACGCCGATGGCAATACCGGCCAGAGCCGGAATCCACAGGTAAGGCAACCGGATGGTTTGCCGCCAGTTGATGGTTCGTCCAGATTGACCGACTACGCTCACAGATTAAGTCCCCTGCTGTCCAGTATACCTTGCTGTGGACAAAAAACTGTACCCATAACGGGTGATTGCCAGACAATTCACCTACGATAATATACCCGCCGGGAACGAACTGTCAATTTATGTAATGTTGTCACCGGGTTCGCGGGCCTTTTAAGCCGGTAATAGGGAACCCACCTGAACCAGGAACTGCTGGACAAAGGCATGGCGCGCCTGGAGTCTTACGACTGAGGCGGTGTCCCAGCCGGGAATGATAAACTGCCGGGGCAGGTTTTTCTGGTTTGACCGGCGGGTCAGGTGGGGTTAAAGCCGGCGGACGGTCAGGTGAAAACCGTCGATGGCCGTGACCTTGACTTTGGTCCCTTCCGGGATGGGCTGTCCATCCTCGCTGGTGGCCTGCCAGCGTTCTCCCCAGACCAGCACAATCCCGTCCGGGTCCAGGGCGGCCTTGACCACCCCTGTCGCGCCGACCAGACCTTCCTGCCCGGTTGTTGGTTGGTGCTTCATTGCCTGGATAACCTTGCGCATTCCAAATCCCATAATAGCCGCCACCGAAAATGCTATCCCCACAATGGAGGGGGTTGGAATTTCGTAGGCAAACTCGCTGGTATTGAACAGAATCAGCGCGCCGACAATGAAGGCCGCAATGCCGGTCGCGGTCAGCGCGCCGAAAGTGGGCGTGAAAATTTCGGCCACAAACAGGCCAAAGGCCAGCAAAATCAGGGCCAGACCGGCGTAGTTGACCGGAAGCTGACCCACGGCATACAGTCCGACCAGCAGTAAAATCGCGCCGATGATGCCGCTCAGATAGCCGCCGGGGTTGATAATTTCGTAAATAATGGCCAGCGTCCCAATGCTGATAAGCAAAAGGGCGATAGATGGATTGGCAATAATGTTGAGCAGGTCTTCCAGAGAGGTTCGCTCTACAAAGCTGATGACGGCATCACCGGTAGAGAGGGTTTTGGTCTGGCCGTTTACTTCCACGGTAAAGCCGTCCAGCTGGTCCAGCAGGTCGCTCAGGTCGCGGGCGATGAAGTCGATGACGCCCAGCTCCAGCGCTTCCTGGGCGCTGGCGGCCTTGGCCTCGGTGACTGCCTGCTGTGCCCACTCGATGGCTTTTTCCCCGCGGCGTTCGGCCAGGCCCTTGATATCGGCGATAAGGATATTCTCAATCTTGGCCCGCAGGGTTTCGTCCACATCGCCGCCGTTGGCATCCACGGGACTGGCCGCGCCAATGCTGGTGTTGGGGGCCATGGCCGCGGCATGGCCGGCCAGGGTGATGAACGTCCCCGCGGAGGCGGCAAAGCCACCCGGCGGCCAGACATACACCACCACCGGCACGTCGGCATTGATAATGGCCTGCATAATCCGCTTGGTCAGGTCGACGCTCCCACCGGGGGTGTTGAGCCGCAGGACCAGCAATTCTGCCCTGTCCGCCTCGGCCTGGTCGATGGCCCGCTCGATAAAACTGAGCATAACCGGCGTCACCGGCCCGTCCACATCGGCGACCAGCACTTTTGGCCCCTGGGCGTAGGCGGTCAGGCTGAAAATCTGAAGAAAAATCAGCAGGAGGTACAGCACTGCTCCAACTTGTCTGCGCTTCATCGTGATTTGGCCTCCGAATCTGCCGGTCTACGCGGCACTCGTCACAGACATTATACCTTATCCACTCACCGGTATCAACCC
>RFJV01000598.1 GCA_003694775.1 Chloroflexota bacterium
TGAACAGTTACGGAATTTCAAACAAACGCGGCTCCGACGCATAGACCACTGTATAAGGGTCCAGGGTAATGTAAGCTACATCCCACAAAAATTTACCGGACCCCACCGCTGAAACGCCCGGTGCGCCCCTCAAATTGGGGATGCGGTAGCTGGCAACCTGGCTCACCGGGTCGCAGAAAAACTCGCTTTGGTTTTTTACGGCATCGGTGACGCCCATTGGGCCGTAGCCGGTTACCGCCGGCCAGACTCTAACTTCGTAGCCGTATCCCTCGTCTGGCTGGCATCCTTTTCCGTAGCCCCACCGCCACTTGAACTCCAGTTCATTGATACCGGGCTGGAGAACGAATCCCTGCTCCGGCTCCAGGAGAACAATAACCCCGGGCGTGGCAGAAGAACCGGTGGACGAAACCGTGGCGGTGGACACGATCTGGCCGGATATAGATACCGCCGCCGTTGGCGTTAGCACCGGTGCAGATGTGGGTTCAGGGGTGGTGATAGGCGCCACCACAACGGTAATGGTAACAACCGGCGAAGCGGATGGGGTCAAGACCGGTGTTGGGGCGGCCGGTGTTGGAGCGACCGCGGCCGGTACTGCCGCCGCAGGCAAGGCGGTGTCTGCGGTCACCGTCGCCGCGGCAGACAGGGCAACCGTCCCTGTCAGTGGGGCCGGTGTTATGACCGTCACCACAAAGCGAATGCCGGGAAACGGCGTGGGGGCGGCAGACAGCCAGGGAAGCGAAACTCCTCCACAGGCCAACAAAAACAGTGCCGCAACCGCCCACGGTAAAAACAGCTTCAGAACTTTGGCTGACGGTAGGCCGGACATATCAGTGCTTCAACGGTAAAAAAATTAAGCCCATCACCACCAGCAGACTGCCCACCCCTATCAGGAGCAGGGGGCGATACCCCAGCGCCTGCCCAGAAGCGGGCAAACCCGCCGATGTGGTTGCCGGCGATACCGCGGGCAGGGTGGGGGTTGGCTGGGGGGTGTCGGTAGGCAAAGGCTGGCTGTAGTATGCCAGGTTTACGACCACCGGATTTTGACCATCGAGGGTGATGTTGACTGGGCCGTACGCCAGTTCACCCTGACTATTCAAGTCGAGTGAAACAGTATATGCACCGGCATTCAAACCGGTAATGGTGTAGCTACCATCGGTATCGGTGAACGTAGCGAGGGCATTATTCAGCAGGATTGGCACCCCTGCGCCGGGCCGGCCGCGGCTCAGGTCGGTAACCGTTCCACGGATGTCACTACCCCTACCACTACTCTTGTTATCGTCTTTATTGTCTGACTGACCGTTATCAGATAAGGGGGGACGGGGTGAGGGTTGTAGCAAGGGGAAAGGACCGGGTGCGGCCCGGGAAACCGGCAACATCAGCAGACAGGTAAAGATTAATATAGCCAATACGGCGCTAACCGTCAAATGTTTTGGAGCAAATTCATAAATATGACCTTCTCTGCCGGATGCGGCTTCGGGCGGGGTTCCAGGCCGCCATGTGCCGTTATCATCGCAGTACCATTGGCCGGTCTGGACGCCTATCATCCACAGCCGCCCCTGCGAATCCTGAAACTGCAGGCGGGCAACTGCGGCTTCAAAGGCAGTCTGGTCGAGCCGGCCGGTTTGCCGCTGGCGGCACAGACGCTGATACTGCTGTTCCAACATTTTGGGATGGGATGTTGGTGAAAGCTCCATTTTTTATACCCGCGGTCATTCTGTTAGGGACTGGCCGGGAGTCAGTATAACCGGACGGTTCGGCCTCACCGGCGGCCCGGCTTCGTTGGCCGACGTCAATCCGGTAACGGTGACCCCACCGGGATAAGTGTACAGGTTGTTGCCCTCGTTTAGTTCATCCACTCCGCCGGAACTGACCCCCGGATTCCAGCTATCAACCAAAAGATACAAACTGGACGTGCCGCGGGCAAAATAACCGGGCCACCGGCTGTACGCCGAGGCAAACTGGTTGGAATTCAGGGTGATGCTCTGCCCCGGCCCCA
>RFJV01000599.1 GCA_003694775.1 Chloroflexota bacterium
AATAGCCTCAATCTCCGCCTCCACCGATGCCGGCAGGGGGTCAACCTGGTGCTCTTCCATCAAGGTGACCGTCACTTCCTTGAGCCGGGCATTGACCGGCGGACTGCCGGCGGCTTCCCAGTCGTCCAGCCGCTGGCGGTTGTAGAGCTGGGGTGTCCAGAGGGCGCGCCAGTTTTCCAGGGTGTGGTCGTGGCTCAGAAATTCACCGCCCGGCCCCACCGCATGGATGACATCCAGGGCCAGGGTGTCATCATTAATTTCCACGCCGGCCGCAAAATGGCGGCTCAGGCTGATAATCTCGTTGGTCAGCACTATCATCTCCGGCGAGCCGGTTAAGCCGCTTTCCAGGTAGCCCACATCGTGGTTGAGGTTGGTTTTCGCCAGCAGGGCGACCAGCACCGTGCCCTGCGCGTCTGCCGCGGCCTGACCATCGACAATCTTGCTGTCGCTGTGACCGGCATACCCCCACACCGGCAAGCCGTAGAAACGCCCCATTTCCGCGGCCATCACCCGCGCCAGTTGAAATTCCGGGGCCGCGCCGTACACGCTAATCATATCCTTCATATCCATGTGGTGCACCCCGTGCCCGTACAGGAACGGCGCGCCGGGATTTTTAAGCTGGTGCATCACCAGACCGCTGAGCATCTCCGCGTTGCCCAGGGCGACCGCGCCGGGCAGGGTGATGGGGGCCGTGCCGCCCATCATCGGCGCAGGAGAGTGGGTCACCGGGATGGAATGTTCCGCGCAGTAGAGCAGTTTTTCGGTGGCCTCCAGGGAATGCTGGAGCGGCGTTGTCGGCTCCGAATACAGGAGCAGGGTGGGATACTTCGACAGCCTGTCCATACCGCCGGCGACCGCCGCGGCCATTGCCCCGATAGCTTCGATATCCTCGCGGCCATCGCACACAAAAACGATGGGCATGGTGGTGTTTCTCAGCATGGTGGCGAACTGATAGCGGTAGTGATGCTCCGAGGGCACATCGCGCGGAATCCCCACCGACATCACGAAGCTGATTTCCGGCAGGGCGTCGCACAAACGGTAAATTTCCGCCAGGTCTTCCAGACGGAAATCCCGGCGCACGCCGGTTCGCGGGTCAAGATAATGCAGGGTATCGGAGCCGGGTCCAAAATAGACCCCCTCACCATCCAGGGTGATGGCAACCTCGTCACTGCCGCGCCTGTACAGGTTGAAGGAGGCCGGCGCCGAGGCCAGCGCCCATTCCACCAGCGAGGGCGGAATCTTCACCAGATTTCCCTCTACTTTTGCGCCGGCATCGCGAAGCAGTTTCAATCCGGCCTCGCTGAAAACCTGAACACCGGTTTTTCGCAGAATTTCGCACGAAGCCCGATGCAGGCGCAAGCAGGCCTCGCGGCTCAGCATCTGCAGTTGGGGGCGTACATTGAACGACATCGTTGTCTGGGTCATAGTCTCAAATCCTTGTGTGAATGTAAATTTTGAGGTATCTGCTCAGCAGTGTCTGGAACAACCACTCAACAACGCATATTTCACCACAGAGACGCGCAGGCCGCAGAGAAAAAGGAGTGAGGAGCCTCCTGACACCTGCTACCTGCGGCCTTGCCTCCTGTTCCGCTACGAACGCAGAGTTGCGGTCAAACGAAGGGGGCGGCAAAGCAGGTCCAGCGCATCGTGGATGGTGGCGACAACCACATCCGCGGCCAGAATCGTCTGGGCCGACGCGCCTTCGGCCTGGAGCACGGCAATCCCCAAAGCGGCCTCGCGAAGCATCAGCCGGTCGTTGCGGCCATTGCCAATGCAAACGCACCGCTCCGGCCCCAGGTTGCGGATAAACTGCCGTTTACCAATATCCTGCCGGTCGGGGGGAAGGATGGTGACGGTACACGGAATACCGTCCATCTCCTGCCGGGCCTGTCCAAAGGTATCTGCCGTTAGCACATAGACCTCCAGATGGGCCGCCAGTTCTTTCAAGCGGTCGGATACCCCGTTAATGAGGTATCCATCAACTGCCAGAGTGCCGTTGAAATCGAGCACCAGGTACTCCAACTGCAAATCTTTAAAACCGGGAACGGAAACGGATATCATTTGTTGCGGCTCTCCGATTGGCGAGGATACTGCGGAACGGCGCATATTATACATCAAAGACCTTTCAGTTGTCGATTTTGAGACTTGTATTTATACCTTAAATCTGCCACAATCTCTTCCAGAAAGCCCAAGCATTTTGGCCCGATGGACGTATCATTAAAAAGTCAAATTCACACAATTCTCTGCGAGGTTTAGATGCCGTCTCTGTTCTCTCCCCGTCTGCTGTTGGTACCGGTTTTGATGACTCTGTGGCTGGGGATGTCGCGCCCCGTTTTTGCCGACTCGCCGCCCCTGCACCATCCCGGTGAACCGTCTCTGGCTGACTGCCAGGGCGACCCGCCGGACTCCTGCCTCTCTGCCGCCGGCGTACTGTCGCCAACCATGGCGGTGTCCCCGACCCTGCGGGTCAAAATCCGGCCTACGGGATATATCAAAGGCATCTACCTGACCTACAACGGCCTCGGCTCCGACAAACTTCGCCAGCACGTGATGAACCTGCTGGAAACCACCGAGCTGAACGCGGTGGTCATCGATGTAAAGGGCGACGCCGGCTACATTCCGTACAGTACGCAGGTTCCGCTGGCCGTGGAAATCGGCGCCGGGCGGCCAATGGTGAAAGACTGGGCCGCCCTGATGCAGTGGCTTCAAGAGCGCAACATCTACACCATTGCCCGGATTGTGGCCTTTAAGGACAACCCCCTGGCTACCGCCCACCCCGAATGGGCCGTAACCGATGGCGAAACGGGCGAAGTGTGGCGCGACCGCGAAGGTCTGGGCTGGACCGACCCCACCCGGACCGAAGTGTGGGATTACAACATTGCCCTGGCCGTGGAAGCGGCCCGGATAGGGTTCGATGAAATCCAGTTCGACTACGTCCGCTTCCCCTCGGATGGGCAGGTCAAAAAAGCGGCCTATTCCGTAGAAGAGGTCACCCAGGAGGTGCGGGTGGAAACGATAGCCGGTTTTCTGGCCGCGGCCAAAGAGGCACTGGCCCCGTACAACGTCAGGCTGGCCGCAGACGTGTTCGGACAAACTACCTGGCACAACCGGGACGATATGGGCATTGGGCAGTACATCGAGGCCCTGGCCCCCCACCTGGACGTACTCTCGCCCATGCTGTACCCTTCCACCTTTGCCGACGGTCTGCCCAAGCATCCGCAGTACCGCAAGGCAGTAGAATTCCCCTTTGAAGTATACTACCTGAGCACGCTCCAGGCAGTCAACCGGCTGAAGGAGGTCAACCCGGCCCTGGAAATCCGGCCCTGGGTGCAGGATTTCCCCGACTACGCCTTTGACCGCCGGGTGTACACGCCGGATGAAATTCGCGCCCAGATGGAAGGGGCACGGCAGGCCGGCGGGCGGGGCTGGATGCTGTGGGACCCGCGGGTCAAATACACCCCGGAGGCGCTGGCCTCGGCATTTCCGGCCTATCCGCCCAACGAGGATGGCCGGGTGCTGGTGCTGGAATACCACCGCATCGGCCGGCCGGAGGGCCGCTGGCAGAGAACGCCGGAAAATTTCCGCGCCGACCTGGCGCGGTTGCTGTCGGAGGGGTACTACCCGGTGAACCTGCGCGACCTGGCCGCGGGAGACCTGCGGATGGTTCCGGCAGGCAAAAGGCCGGTCGTACTGACCTTTGACGATTCTACCACCGGCCAGTTCCGCCTCCTGCCCGACGGCTCGGTGGACCCGGATTCGGCGGTGGGGATTCTGCTGGATTTCCACCGTGCCCACCCGGCAGACTGGCCCTTGCGGGCCACCTTCTTTGTCCTGCCGGACGCGGGGTCGTCGGAGCGGTTTTCTTTTGGACAGCCAGAATGGGGCAACCAGAAACTGCAAATGCTGGTCGATTGGGGGATGGAGGTCGGCAGTCATACCATGAGCCACGCCAACCTGAGCCGGCTCAGCGAGGAAGAAGTTCGCCGGGAGCTGGCCCAAAGCCAGGCCGCGCTGGAGCAGGCCCTGCCCGGCTACCGGGTGGTCTCGCTGGCGGTTCCGTACGGTGCATATCCCCAGGACGACACGCTGTTTGCGGGGGAATACAGCGGCCAGAGCTACGGCTACCAGGCCGTGGTAGAGGTATCCGGCGGGTTTACGCCTTCGCCCCACTCGTCTCGGTTTGACCCGCTCCATATTCCGCGGGTGCAGGCCATCCAGAGCGAGCTGGATACCTTCCTCAAGGCGGCCAACCGCGACGGGTTTTACTACGTGTCCGCGGGGGAGTAAGCCCCGGTATTTATCGTTTGCGTTTACGGCCTTTTGTCTTCTTCTGTTGGTTTGTATGCTGTTTCAGCCAGTCCAGTGCGCCCGGTGTTTTGCGCCAGATAGGCAAATAACCGGACGCGTAATACATCGCTTCTGTGTCCTCACCGAGGCTTATATAGGGCGGCAGTTGGCGGGGAATACGTTTCCGTCCGGTTAAGTAGGCCGGCACGTGAGGATTCATCTTGATTGCCCGGCGCAGGGCGGCGGCCGCCTTCTGGGTTGGTCCTTCCCGGCGAAAAGTCAGCAGAGCCTGGGTATACAGCCATTCGGCCATTCCATCATCATATTGATTCAGCAAGGCCCAGGCTTCATCATCCCGGCCTAACGATGTCAGCAGGTTGAGCAGAGAATAGCGAATACCCTGATTATCGCCAGGATTCAGGCGAAGCATATCCCGATAATGCGCAATGGCTTCATCGTATCGCTTCAACTGCACGAGTGTACGGGCCAATCCCTCTCTGGCCCGCATATAAGGTCGGGTTTCCAAAAGTCCCCAAAAATACCCTACGTCCTGCTCAAAATAATCTTTGCCCAACGCCCGTTCACCGGCTTCAACACCCTTCTGATAGTATTCCAGGGCGCGGCCCACGGTATCGGCCTCTTCCTCGGCTAACAGCACGTATGCATCAGCGCAGTCGGGGGATATGGATAACGCCTGACGAGCCAGCATAATCCGCCGGACAGGATTTTGCTCCTCCCAGGCCTCGTACATTATTTGCTGGGCCTGATTGAGTGCCGGGTCTTGGAAGCCGGTTCCAAAAATGGACAGCGAGCTTTCCATCGCCCGACGGTCGAACATGAACGCCTCTTCATCCTGAAACGGGCTTTCCAAATCGGCCGGTCTATTAGCCGGGGCAGGCAGGGTTCCGGCAGGATATTCAACAACCACCGAGGTATCACCCACGGCAGTAGTGACCACCAGTTCTGCTCTGAATGGACGGAAGTCGCCGCTTTCATTGGGCTGAAGATAGTCGCGGACCACAATCGGCACTGCCCGTAAAACCGCCTCATACCACAGCAGGGCGGCGCGGTCAGGACGCTTAACTTTGCCGCTTTGCAAAAAAATTACGGGAAAGGGGTAAGCCTGAGGTCCGGCAACCGGCCAACCGTACTTCTCCTGCGCTTCCAGGTCATCAACAGGGAATTCATAGACAGGTGTGTATGTCATCGAGTGTGCGCCACCTTTAGGGATAGTTTCCAGGAAATGGTCAACAAAACCGTACAAAGCCTCAATGTCTTTCCAGCGCTGGTATTTTGCCAGGCCGTATTCATATCCGCCCTGACCCATCACAATGGCAAAGCGGGGTTTCCGTTCTTTGCCAACCCGCACCGCCAGCACATGGCGGTCGGATAAAATATTCCAGGGTTCGGCGCGGTAAAATTCGGCGGCGGCCTCAAAAAAACTGCTCGCAATCTCCGGCGTTACCCCTTTGCCGGTCAGCAAGCCTGGAACTTCCGGTCCTTCCCGCAAATACTCCTCCAGTTCCCTGACCAAATCGTCCATTCCTTCTAAACGAGGATGGCTCAAGGCTTCTACACCAATCTTTTTCAAGTCCGGTGCCAAGGCCTCTGCCATAGCCGGTTCTTCAAATTGAATCTGGGTTGGACGGTGAGGCAGTTGGTCCAATGCCGGGTTGGGCTTGCGCATCGCCTGCCAGAGCATCTTTTTAACGGATTTTGGTGTAGGAATTTTTTGCTCGACATTCATAGCCTGAATTATACCGGTATGCAAGTTCATACACATAACCAATATCGGTCGGAACGGTTCTTCATCTGGAGGGGCAGTCCAAATCCGCAACTGCTGGATGAGTACATGCCACGTTTCGGGATATTGGGGTAATTTTTCCGGTGAACGGCTAATTAGAGATACCATTAATTTCCTCCCTTCTCTTATTAAAACCAACACGTTGAACGAAAAACGTAACTATTCAGCCATCCACAACTAGAACACGATGCAGTCGAGACAACTGCGTCCCCGTCCTCGGTCATTTTTTCGTCAATCAGGCGTAAAACGTAACCCGTAAGGACGGGAAATTACGTTTTACGTGAGATGGCTGGAATTGATGACTCTTTACCGGATTTTTCTCTTGGCCTGAACAGTTGCTGAGTAGATACATAATACCACAAAAACAGAACTTACCAAGTTGGAGTAGAGTCCGTATTCAATAT
>RFJV01000107.1 GCA_003694775.1 Chloroflexota bacterium
CCCCTGCCCCGATTGAAATTATCGATGCCCCTACCCCGCCTCCACCGACCCCCACAGCCACGCCCACTCCGGCTCCGGTGCGGGTGTACGTAACCGGCGCAGTGGCCCACGCCGATGTGTATGTCCTCCCTGCCGGCAGTATCGTCAAAGATGCGGTGGAGGCCGCCGGCGGCTTCACCCCCAATGCCGACCCGGTGCAAATCAACCTGGCCCTGGAGCTTCAGGACCAACAGCACATCCACGTCCCCGCGGTGGGGGAAGCCCCCTTGCCGGTGGTCAACCAGATGCCAAGCGGTGACTCCCCCGGTAATTCTGTAAACCCATCTGACGGGCCGGTCAATCTCAATACTGCCACCCTGGAAGAACTGGATACCCTGCCGGGTATTGGCCCGGCCATTGCCCGGCGCATTATCGAATACCGGGAGCAGGTGGGCGGATTTGCCTCGGTGGAAGAAATTACCCAGGTAAAAGGGATTGGTGAGGCCACCCTGGCAAAAATTCGCGACCGGATAACGGTCCGCTAAGCCGCGTCCTGGCCATCTGAATTAGCTTCCCCGTCTGCTTTGTGTTACAATCTGGCGTGGCTGACCCGCCAAGGCGGGAGCCACGCTTTATTTTTTGGCTCTTTTGGAATCCGTGGGGTAGCCAGATAAAAATGGACGACTCGACAAATAAAATCTACCTAACCTGGCGAGATGTTGACGATTTAATCACCCGCTTGATTCCGTCGCTCCAGAAGCATGATTTTGATATTGTGCTGGCCATTACCCGCGGGGGAATTGTCCCCAGCGCCATTATTTCCGAGCGGCTGGGGGTCCAGCAGGTGCTGGTAGCCTCGGTGGATTTTTACGAGGACGAGGAGCTGAACCTGGACTGGCCGGTCTTTATGCAGTTTCCCTCAGACAGCGCCCTGCGCGGGAGGTCGGTGCTGATTGTGGATGATATCTGGGACCGGGGCAAGGAAGTGGTCAGCGTCACCGAGCGGGTCGAACTGGCCGGTGGACGGCCAATGTCGGTGGTTCTGCACTACAAGCCGCACCGGTCGCTGTTTCCGCAGAGAAGCCCCACCTTCTACGCCCAGGAGACGGAAGACTGGATTGTATACCCCTGGGAAGTGGAACGGGGACAGTTGGGTGTATAGGCAAGAGAGAATGCGGTTTTTGATTACCGGTGGGGCCGGTTTTATTGGGGCGCGGCTGGCAAACTATCTGGTTCGGCAGGGACATACCGTCCGGGTGCTGGATGACCTCAGCGCGGGCGACCACCAGCGGCTGTTGCCGGAAGTCCACTTTACCCGCGGCGACGTGGAAGACAAGCCCAAAGTCTGGCGACTGCTGAGCAAGGTGGACTGTGTGTACCACCTGGCGGCGCGGGTCTCGGTCCCGGAATCGGTGCTTTACCCGCGCGAATACAACCAGACAAACGTCAGCGGTACGGTGGCGGTGATGGAGGCTATGCGCGATGCCGGCATCAAGCGGGTGGTGCTGGCTTCGTCGGGGGCGGTGTACGGTGAACAGCCGGTCAGCCCCGTGCACGAGGATTTACTGCCCCATCCCAGCTCGCCGTATGCCGTCAGCAAGCTGGCGGCAGAGGGGTATGTCCACACTATTGGCCGGGAATGGAATATCGAAACGGTCTCTCTGCGGATTTTCAACGCCTACGGGCCGGGCCAGGCCATTCCCCCCACCCATCCCCCGGTAATTCCCCAATTTGTCCGCCAGATTCTGGGCGGCGGGTCGGTGGTCATCCACGGCGGCGGCGAACAGGTGCGGGATTATATCTACGTGGACGATGTCGTCCGGGCGCTGGTCGCCGCGGCCACGGCAGACGGCGTGAACCGGCAGACCATCAACGTAGGCACAGGCGTCGGGACGAGTGTCCGGGAGCTGGTGCGCATTATCGAACAGGTCACCGGACGGCAGGCGCAGGTCATTGTGAATACTGCCGTATCGGGGGGCGTTTCCAGACTGGTTGCCGATACCCGCCGGGCCGAAGCCCTGCTGGGCTTCCGGGCCGAGGTTTCGCTGGCTCAGGGGATTGCCCGTCTGCTTGAGGAGGACTCCCAGTTTGCCCCTTCCAGCTTCAAGCCGTTTATCTCCTAATCTTCTTCCAGATTCTCCAGACCAACCGCCATCAGGTAGCCCCGCGCCCGTTCTGTTTTGGGGTAGCGGTTGACCAGCTTCCAGAAGCGGGGACCGTGATTCGGCTCCAGCAGGTGGGCCAGCTCGTGAACCAGCACGTAATCCCGCACAAAGGCGGGCATTGAGGCCACGCGGTGCGAAATCCGGATGGTTCCCTGAGCGGGCGTACAGCTCCCGAACCGTTTGTTCTGGTTGGTCACCCAGCGGGTAGACTGCCATTTCAGCCGGCCCTGGAAATACTGCCGGTTCAGCTCCTGTGCCCGGCGGTGCAGGGCCTCGTCATCCAGGGTTTCTTTTTTCTTGCGCCGCGCCAGCCGGCGGGTCAGCTTTTCGATGAGCGGGGCCAGCTCCTCGTCGCTCAGGTGAGCCGGGGCACGCACTACAATAGTCCCCTCAACCTCCTCGGCACTGACCGTCTTCCGGCGGTTGGCACTGCGGATAATCTTGATGTCCATTGGCGAGAAAGAATATATCCCAAAAAATTTTTGGGATATATTTGGTTTATGTCTGCTGAATTGGGTTATATTTGGGATAAATTTGGGAAAAATATGTCGGGCCGGTGAATCAAGCCGGCCCGTTTGTCCCTATTTATCCACAGGTACTACCCGTTTATCCACAGATTTTTACAGGGTTTTCCACAAAATTTAACCCGGTATCCCCATCTTGTCAGCCGCTGTCTTCTCCCAGCAGGCCCACGTGCGAGTAATCGCCCAGGGTGAATTTGTAGGCCCGCGGGCGGATGGGGGAGCGGTGCAGAACCACATGCCGGCCTATCAGGCTGTCTTCGATGCGGCGGTTGATGTTGCGAATCTGGCAGTGCTCCAGCACAATGGAGCGGGAAATTTCTGCGTTTTCAATCAGGCAGTGATGGTAAATGCTGGTAAACGGCCCTACGTAGGCGTTGACAATCCGGGTGTCCTGGCCGATAATCGCCGGGCCGCGCACCACACTGTTGATGATTTCTGCGCCCTTTTCTACCGTTACCCGGCTGTCCACCTCGCTGTCCCGGTCGATGTACCCTTCGACCACGGGGGTCAGCTCTTCCAGCACCAGGCTGTTGGCTTCCAGCATGTCGCCCGGACGCCCGGTGTCAATCCACCAGCCGCGGTGAATGTACGGATAAACCTTGTACCCGTTTTCCACCAGCCACTGGATGGCATCGGTAATTTCCAGCTCGCCGCGCCAGCTAGGCGTAATGGCATTGACTGCCTCAAAAATGTGGTGGTCGAACATATAAATCCCCACCAGGGCCAGGTCGCTGGGCGGCTCTTTGGGCTTTTCAACCAGCCGCACGATGCGGCCATCGGGGTCCAGTTCGGCCACGCCGTACTGCTCCGGCTGGTCCACGCGGGTCAGCACAATCTGGGAGTTGTATTCACTGCTGGCAAACTGGGCAATCAGCGGGCTGATGCCGCCTTGAATCACATTGTCTCCCAGAAACATCACAAAACGGTCGTCGCCCAGAAAATCCTGCGAGATTTTAACCGCATGGGCCAGGCCCAGCGGCTGTTCCTGGGGGATGTAGGTAATGTTGACCCCCCACCGGCCGCCCCGGCCAACGGCCCGCTTGATTTCCTCGGCGGTGTCACCCACCACAATGCCAATATCGGTGATGCCGGCATCGCGGATGGCCTCTATCACCCGGAACAGGACCGGCTTGTTGGCCACGGGAATCAACTGCTTGGCGCTGGTAAATGTGAGGGGGTAGAGCCGCGTCCCTTTACCCCCGCTCAAAATAAGACCTTTCATCTGGCAACCTCCATTGGTGCAGGTTTAGTAGTCGTAGCTCAGCGCGGCCGCGTCGACCTGGGCATTGGTCAGCACCGCGCCGATGAGCCGGGCGTTGACCTTTTCCAGCCGGTCTTTGGCCGCCTTGACGTGCTCGCGGCGGGTGTGGTGCGCGGTCACGGCCAGCAGAACGCCATCCACCCTGGATGCCAGCAGGGAAGCATCGTTGGCCGTTATCACCGGCGGCGCGTCGAAGATGACCACCTCTGCCAGCGCCGACAGCCGGGCCATCACATCGCCCATTTTGCGCGAGGCCAGAAGCTGGCTGGGAATGGGCGGCAGTGGCCCGCTGGTCAGAACCTTGAGGGTGGTGTTGGGCACGCTTTGCAGGGGTGGATTTTCCATCGCCGTGCCGTCCCGGAACAGGTCGGTGAAGCCCTGCTCGTTGGGCAGGTCGAACAGGGTGTGCTGGTGTGGACGGCGCAGGTCGGCATCCACCAGAATGACCGGACGGTCCCCATCGGCCATCACCACAGCCAGATTGGCGACCACCACACTTTTGTTTTCGGTGGGGGCCGGCACGGCCACCAGCAGGGTGTGCAGGGGGTCGTCCAGGCTGGAAAATTCCAGATTGGTGCGCAAAGTGCGGTAGGCTTCGGCCACCGCAGAACGCGGGTCGGTTAAAGTAATCAATGCATTGCTGACCATTTGGATTCTGTCCTGAATTCTGGGTTAATGACTGCTCAAAGGGCGGGGAATCAGCCGCCGCGGCTTTTCTGCCGGGGCGTGCGGTTCGTCGCCGGGGGCAGGCGGAATAGCCCCCAGGACACCCACGTCAATGGCTTTTACCAGGTCATCGGAGGAGCGGATAACGTCCATTTCCAGCCATTCCAGGAAAAAGACCACCAGGATGCCCACCAGCGCGCCGAACAGCCCGCCCGCCATGGTGTTGATTTTGGTTTTGGGGGAGTACTGGGTGTAGCCCAGGTTGTAAACGCTGTCCAGCATTTTTACGTCGATGCGGTCGCGCTTGTCCTGCTTCTGGTTCCACTGCTCCCGGTCTTCGATGAAGACAATCGCCATCCGGTTGACGATGTCCATGGCCACCTTTGGGTCCCGGTCGCGGGCTTCCAGCTCCAGGGTAAAGGTGGAGCTGTCGGGGCTGACATACAGCTTGTTCAGCAGGGTGGTGGTGTCCATATCCAGCTGTTCCCGGTCGATGACTTCCGCGGCCATGGTGTGGGTTTTGATGTTTTCCGCGTAGTTGCGGAGCAGGTCTTTGAGGCTGTTGCTCGACCCCCAGTCTGTGGCGCGGGCGGGAACCACACTCAGTTTGACCTTGGCGCTGTAGATGGGAGTCTGCATTTTACTGAAGGCAAACGCACTGCCGGCGGCAATCAGAGCCACCAGGATGATTATCCAGCCCCGTTTGCGCAGTATGCGGATGTAATCATTCAGTTCCATAGTTTATCACCTCTCCAAAGCCACCATTGTACCACAGGCCGGCTAAAGGACAACTCTTGCAAGATGTGCGGTAGTGCGGTAGTGCGGTAGTGCGGTAGTGCGATAGTGCGATAGTGCGGCTACTTTTTGGGAATTTCGGCCAGGACCGGCAGGCCCAGCGCCTCCAGGTCGGACCGGTCGCGGACGCTGTCGTCCAGGTATTCCAGCAGAAAGGCCAGCGCCACCCCCGCGGCCAGGGCCAGCCCCAGACGAACCGGCAGTTCCAGCCGCTGGGTCAGGGAGGGCGGCACTTCCGCCGGCGGCGACGGCTGGTCGATTATCTGAATCAGCGCGCCGGGTGTACCCAACTGGGCCAGGTAGCGGGGACTGTCCTCCTGGAGGACATCCACCACCGCGGCGCTGATGTCGGCCAGTTCCTGGGCATTTCCCCAACTGACATTCAACCGCAGGATGCGGTGCTGTTTTTCCGCCACCGTCACCCCACTGACAATGCCCGGCGGAATGCGGACACTGCTTCCCCGGTCGGCCAGACGGCGGTTGATGTCATCGGCAAAGGCCTGACTGCTGACAATAGCGGTCAGGTCATCCGCCAGATACTCGGACGATAGCCAGGCGTAGTAGCTATCGTAGCTGTACTGGCCGGCAATCTCCTGAGGCTTTACCCCCACGGTAAACCGCATGGTGGTAGTGTACGTGGGCGGCGGGGTCTGGCGGGTCAGCAGGGTAATGGCCAGCACCCCCACGGCCAGCAGGACCGGAATCCAGGCCCGCCGCCAGATAATGTACCCGTATCGTTTCA
>RFJV01000600.1 GCA_003694775.1 Chloroflexota bacterium
CCGCTCTGCGGCAAAGACGGCCTTCAGCGTCCCCGCGGATGAATCGTTCCTCTGGCAGTTGGCCGCAGGCGTGATTGTACTCCTGGCCGCACTGGCCTATGGCCTCTGGTTTATCACCAGGGAAGCTCCTCCCCGTCCCCCGCAGACCACCCCGCCTGTGGAAATGCCTGAGTCTGATATGCCCGCCCTGCCCCTCGACGCGGCGGTCCGGCAGGTGCTGGCCCAGGCCGACCGCCGCGGTCACAGGCCGTAGTTATTTCTTTGCCGTCTGCCGGTAAACCCGGCCCACAAAAAACGGCCCCAGACTTTCCAGATATTGGGAAGTCTGTTTTGTTTTGCGCATCGCCTGCACCACCGCAGAAGCCGGGTGCAGACCGGAGGCCAGAATCCCGACCACAAAATCATTGTCGTTTTTGTCCAGGCCGTGGCAGGCCAGACGGATGTCGGTGGCGTAGCCGGCCCGTCCAAAGGTAAAGCCAATACCGCCGTGCTCGCGCAGAATGATTTGCTGTTCTTTTTCCGGCAGAGTCTCGAACGTTTTCACCCGCCGCAGGGGATACCAGACGGCCCAGGGCCATTTGGGGTCCAGCACCTTTCGCCGGGGGCGGTGCAGGAGGGTCTCCTCCAGGTCGGTTTCGTAGCCCAGGGCGTAGGTACGCCCCAGCATCGTGAATTCCGGCCTGGGCAGGAGGTCGGCAAACGGCGGCGTGTTGAGGAAGCGGCGCAGGGTGGTCACAAAAAATTCCGGGTCTTCGGCATAGGTGAGCAGTCCAACGCCCTGCGGGTCGTTGACATCCAGGTAAAGGACCGATTCAAAATCGGCCTTCTGCAGGGCCTCTGCCAGCACATCTGCATCCCGGCAGTTGCCAAAGGCCAGGAACTGCATAAACAGCCGCCGGTCCAGGGTGATGACTTGCCCATCCGGGCCTTTGCCTTTTTCGCTCAGGTCAAGGGTTGGGGTTTCTTGAGACATCGGACATCCTCCTAAAGTGGTTTTGTGGCGTAAAATGGGTCAGCGAGAAAAAAACGGGTGCTGTAAAATACACTGTGCCCAGAAGCTGTTCAGCTTGCCGTTGGGGTGTCCCTCTAGCGGTACACTCATCTCCGGACTGCCGTAGCGGGGATGGGTGCAGTCCAGGTAGTCGAGATGCTGTTCCTGGAAAAACTGCAAGTAATCGGCTTTACGGCTCTCATCTTTCGCGGCCAGAAAAACTACCAGAAAGTGAATTCCCTGCGCTTCCAGCTCGTCCCGCATCGTCAGCAGAATCTGGCGGGTCACTTCCCGTTCCTGGTGTGTCCGCCGCCACGTCCGGATACCCTCAAAAACATCTTCCAGGGCCGTAATCAGGGCCGATTTTTCCCGCCAGGGCCAGTGGGCAAACCGGTCTGGCGGGTGGCGGACCAGCCGGCCATTTTCTACTGTGGCGTAAGGGATAGAAACCTTATCGCTCTCCGTTGAGTTGATGGTAATGCCCCTCAGCCAGATAAACGAAGCGGTATTGCGCATCTCGTGAAAGTCGTTGAAGCCGTAAATGACCATTTGCGGTCTGGGCGTATCCTGGGCCAGGTGGCGCTCCACCATCAGCATCGACTGGTATGTCCCGTACCCGGCTACGGCCAGGTTGCGCACCTGAATGTCGGGCAGGGCTTCCTGCAGTTTCCAGGCAAATGTTTCCTCGTCTGAAATTGCCATTCCCTGCACAAAGGAATTCCCCACCACCCAGACACTCCCCTTGACCGGCTGAACAGGGTGGTAGCTGGTGACCCGCGTGCCGTCGGCGGCGTGCGTCAGGGTGATGACCTGTCCGGCCTCGAATCCCGGATAGACAAATTGGCCCGGCTTGTTGCGCCACCCCAGCTCCGGGTCGAACTCCTGGTCGCGGGGCATATTGGGGAATATCGGCTGGTAGATTTGCCAGGGTTCATATCCGCCCAGCCGGAGGGTGACCTCCATAAACCCCAGGTAGAAGACCAGCATCAGCAGGCGGGGCAGTACAGCACGGATAAGGCGACGGATTTTTGGGATGTCTGTATTCATGTTGGGCATACGTGGTTCCGGTTTTCATTCTGGGAATACATTGTAATTGATTGTCGCAAAATGTGAAATTCAGCCACCGAACACACCCGGCTTGACAGAATGAGTAGACATAAGCTACCATGATAGTGATGTCTGGCAGTTGGGAGATTGAAGCGCAAATAAGCAGATTTCATCCCTCATCCTTCATCCTTTTATCCTGGGGGTTGACCAATGAACATACAGCGAATTCTGCAGTTGGCTCTGGTATGGGGCGCGGTCCTTCTCTGGCTGGCGGCCTGCGACATTCCCCGGCCCGCGGCGGACAAAAGCGGCGACATCGCCGCGGAGCTTGTCCCGCCACCCGCTCCGGCGGGCCTCACCCCCACCGCCACGATAACCGCTCCCATTCCTGCAGTGCCCACCGCAGTCATCACCCCCACGGTCCCCGTGACTGCTTCTGCCGCCACGCCCCTCCCCCCCACTCCGACGTTCACCCCTGTCCC
>RFJV01000601.1 GCA_003694775.1 Chloroflexota bacterium
CCCTTCAGCGCCATTTTTGCCGCCAACGACCAGATGGCCTACGGCGTCCTGCTGGGCCTTTTCCGCCGCGGCATTCGGGTTCCGGAAGATGTATCGGTTGTTGGCTTTGATGACCAGCGCACCTCGGCGTTTACCACACCTCCGCTGACCACCATCCGCCAGCCGGCGCTCGACATCGGCGAAACCGCCGCCAAAACCCTCCTCCAACTGCTCCAAAATCGCCCTGCAGAAATACCAAAATTCCCGGCGGAACTGGTCATCCGGGAATCGGTGGCCCGCTACCGGTAAACGGTGTACCGGACGTTAAGAAATCAAAAATCGGGGAGAAAAAATATCTCCCCGATTTTTGTACTAACGGATGAATAACTACCGCAAGCCGATTACTTCCGCCCTGGCAACCGCCGGGTGCAGTAACGGCACCTCTGGTTCCTCCACCACATTCACCGTACCCGCCGGACTAAAGCACGTACTTGTATGATTTGCTATCACCAAAGTGATGGCCCGGCAAGACGTTGTTTCCTGTCCGGTCACTTTACCCTCTTCAAGCCAGGCCAGGGCTGGGCTCGTTGCCAGGGTGAGCAACATCAATGCCAGCACCAACGCAATCATCGTCCGGCTGTTATTTCGCATCATTTCCACAAACATTTTTTTCTCCTTTTCGCAATTTCATCAATTTTTCTTATAATTAAATGAGTTGTTATCGTACGCCTATCCTACCACCTCCCCGTTTTGAATTCGCTTAAAAAGCGTTTAGAAATCATTTCCCATCCCCCTTCTGGTGTTTTTCCGGGAATTTGCATGAATCAACAGTACACTCATCCGAATTTAGAGAGCGAATCCGGGGCGCTCCCATCTACGAACCGGTCACTCGAACGGCTGGAGATTTTTACCTTTGGTGGACTGCGGCTGGTGCGGAACGGCCAGCCTGTCGCCAATACCGGTTCACGGCGGGTGGAAGCCCTGCTGGCATACCTCGCATGCGCTGACCGGCCCCAGCCGCGCGAACTGCTGGCCGATTTGCTGTGGGACGACCGCCCCCAACAGCAGGCTATGTCGAACCTGCGTACGGTGTTAAGCGGTCTGCGCAAGCATTTTGGTCCGTTTGTCTCCATTACCCGCGCCGCTGTGGAGATGACCCCGGCGGCGAAAGTCTGGCTGGATGTCTCCGAACTGACGGAATACGCTCGGATGGCACGCGCCGGCAACATGTCGATGGAGGTTGCGTCGCGGATTACCAGGGCAATGAGCCGGTTCAATGGGGAATTTTTGGAGGGATTTTATTTGCGTGGCGGGCGTGGATTTGAATTGTGGCTCCTGCAAACGCGTGAAACGCAGATGACACGCCTGCTAGACACGCTCGACCGCCTGGTTGAATTCCACCTGGACCACACTGCGCCCGCCGCGGGTATCCCGCTGGCCCGACAGAGACTCCAGCTCGACCCGCTATCGGAAGCAGGCTACCGGAGGCTGATGCATCTGCTGGCCGCGGATGGTCAGCGGTTAACGGCGTTAGCCCAGTTTGAAGCCTGCCGCCAGATGCTGAACGATGAATTTGGTGTGGAACCGGAAGCGGAAACCATCGCTCTGGTTGCCCAAATTCGCGGGGGAGAGTTGCCCAGGGTCACTGAGGCGTCACGGATAGACCACCCTTCTACCCCCTCTAACGGACCGCCAGTGCCTGACTTTCTGCAGAAACCGGCCTCACCTGCCGAGACCCCAACGCTGTTTGTCGCCCGGAATCGCGAACTGGCCCGGCTGGATGAGCAGTTGGTTATGGCGCTAGACGGCCGGGGGCAGGTCGCCCTGGTGACCGGCGAGGCCGGACGCGGCAAATCCTCCCTGCTGTCAGAATTTGCCCGCCGCGCCCAGGATGCTTACCCAACCCTTGTCGCCGCCTCCGGCGTTTGCAATGCCTACCTCGGCGCGGGCGACCCCTACCTGCCTTTCCGAGAATTGCTGGCCCAGCTAACCGGAGACGCAGAATCTCGACTGGCCGCGGGAAATCGTTCCCGCGGCCACGCCCACCGTCTGTGGAACTTACTGGCACACTCGGCGCAAGCCCTGGTAGAGCACGGCCCCAACCTGATTGAAACGCTGATTCCAGCCGCATCGCTGACCCGGCGAGTCAACGCGGCCAACCTGCCCGCCCTGGCTAACCAAATCACCACTCTGGCCTCGCAACCCCGCACGCCGACCGCCACCCCCGAAAAATACCAGATTTTTGAGCAGGTCGGGCAGGTGCTGGAAACATTGGCCAATCGCCAGCCGCTTCTGCTGATTCTGGACGATTTACAGTGGGCCGATAGCGCCTCGGTCAACCTGTTATTTTACCTGGCCCGGCAACTGGTTGACCTGCCGATAATGCTGGTCGGTGCGTACCGGCCCATCGAACTGCAAGCCGGTAGCGGCCCGCCCGCCCCATTTGCGCCGGTAGCGGGAGAACTGAAACGGCTGTTTGGCGACATCGAGCTGGATTTGGGGCGCACGCCCGCCGCCGAGGGGCGGGAATTTTTGGATGCCCTGCTGGACAGCGTGCCAAACCGGTTGGACGAGTCGTTCCGGGCGGCGATGTTTGGGCGAACGCAGGGCCATCCGCTTTTCACCGTAGAATTATTACAGGTAATGCAGGAACGGGGCGACCTGGTGCAGGATGAGGCCGGTCTTTGGATTGAGGGCCGGCCGCTGGATTGGGACAGTTTGCCCCCGCGGGTAGAAGCGGTCATCGAACAGCGGCTGGCCCGGCTGGACGACAACGCGCAGGAGATATTATCTATCGCCGCGGTGGAGGGAGAGCAGTTCACCGGGCAGGTAGTGGCTCGCCTGCTTGGTTTGAGCGAACGCAAACTGCTGCGCCAGCTCTCCCGAATGCTGGGCAAACGACACCGGCTGGTACGCGCCCAGGGTGAAGTGACGGTTGGGGAAAACAGGCTGTCGCGCTTCCAGTTCCGGCACGCGCTGTTCCAGCAGTATCTGTACCACCAGCTCAGCCCCGGCGAACGGCGGCTGTTACACCGGGACATCGCCGCGGTGCTGGAAGAACTGCACGCCGGCCACACCGGCGAGATTTCGGTGGCGCTGGCCCACCATTACACCGAGGCCGGGCAGGGCAAACAGGCCATCCCTCACCTGCTGCGCGCCGGCGACCAGGCCCGGCTGGCCTACGCCTACGAGGCGGCCATCGAACACTACCGGCAGGCGGTCATTTTTTTGAAGGAACAGGACGACGACCGCGCCGCCGACACGCTGATGAAACTGGGACTGACCTACCACAACGCCTTCCGGTTTGAGGAGTCCCGCCAGGCGTACGATGAGGCCTTTGCACTGCGGCAACAACCAGCGCGACACCAGTCCGCCTCCGAACCCGCGGCGGAGTATACACTGCGAATCGCCGTTTGGGAGCCGACCAGCCTGGACCCGGCGCTGGCTGACGACCAGAATTTTTACCACCAGCTTTTCCGGGGACTGGTGGCGGAAACCACGGAGTTGGGGGTTGTGCCGGACGTGGCCCAACGCTGGGAAATTCTGGACGGCGGGCGCAGCTATATTTTCCACCTGCGGCCCGATGCCCGCTGGAGCGACGGCGCACCGCTCACCGCGGCGGATTTTGAATTTGCCTGGAAGCGGGTGCTCAACCCGGCTACCGGCGCACCGCTGGCTAACTTGCTGTACGATGTAAAAAATGGCCGCGCCTTTCATCAGGGCCACCTGCCGGATGCCGGGTCGGTGGGGGTGCGGGCGCTCGACGCGGCGACGCTGGCGGTTGAACTGGAAGAACCGGCCGGCTATTTTCTGCACCTGCTGGCTTGCGGCACCGGTTGTCCGGTGCCCCGGCATCTGGTAGAACAGCACGGCCCAAACTGGACGGCCCCCGAACACATTGCCACCAACGGCCCCTTCCGCGTTGAGCGCTGGCTGCCCGGCCAATCGGCGGTACTGCGCAAAAATCCGCACTACCACGGCCCATTCAGCGGCAACCTGGAACGGGTGGAACTGACCATCTCGCGCTGGGACAGCGACGCCAACCTGAAACGGTACGAAGCCGGTGAACTGGACGTGGTGCTGGATTTGTTTCCTTCGGAGGAAACGGACCGAGTTCGCCGCCGGTACGCCGGGGATTTTATTGCGGCGCCGGCCCTGCAAACAACGTACATCGGTTTCAATCTGGACCAACCGCCCTTTGACGACGTGCGGGTGCGGCAGGCGCTGGCGCTGGCCATTGACAAACAGGCACTGGCCAACAG
>RFJV01000602.1 GCA_003694775.1 Chloroflexota bacterium
CCCCGTTCGGCCCGCAGGTAGTTGACCAGAAACGCCTCGATGTCCTCGCCGGCCAGCTTTTGGAGCATGGCCGAGCGGAAGCCGCGTAAAACCGAGTAGTCCTGGGTCCGGCAGGTCAAAATAAAGCGATGCTGGCGGTTGCTCTGAATGAACTGGCTCAGCTTGGGCCGGGTTTTGTCGGGGGCGGGCAGTTCGTTGAGGCCGTCCAGCAGGAAGCAGATGGTTTTGATGGGCGTGCCGTCGGGAGCCTGCCCCTGGAGGAGCTGTTCCACGGCCTCTTCGGTTTCCAGCTCCGGGATTTCGTAGGCGCTGAACACGTCCCGGAGCAGGCGGGGGATGGTTTTGCCGGGCGTCAGGGTGTTCAGCCGGATAAAGACCGGCAGTACTATCGGCTCACCGGCGGTGAGGTGGCGTTCGGCCCGGTTGGCGTAATCGAGCATCAGCCGGCGGAGGACGGTAGTCTTGCCGGCCCCGGCTTCGCCCAGAATGACGGTATACTGGTCGTCGGCAATCAATTCGCGCACGTCTACGGGGGAACGGCGCAGAAAATTTGCCCCTTCCATAGCAAACCGGCGCAGGGGAGAGACCGGCTCCTGGGTCGGCTGGATGCGGGCTTCCAGCCGGCGCTGGGCAATCCGCTTGATGATGCTGTACACGTCCGGGGCCTTCTGCCGGATACGGGTCAGGTCGTCGGTGGTCACCCTGACAAACTTGGACGGCAAGGTGGTGCGGGCTGTGGCGGTACGCGGAATGCCGTGGATAAGGGCAATTTCGCCAAAAAAGTCTCCCCGGCCCAGCCGGGCGATGACCAGGTCGTTGCCCAGGGCGTCCGGGGCCAGAATTTCGACCTGCCCGCTGACAATCACAAAAAAGGCCTCGCCGGCTTCGCCCTGGCGAAAAATAGTCTGGTTGGCTTCCCAGGTTTCAGTGTGCGGCAAAAGGGGGGCAATCTGGCGCAGTTCGTCGACGGTAAGGGTGTGCCGCGGGGAAAACGGGCTGACATCCAGGGTGCGGGTGGCTTTCAGCGGCAGGTACAGGTCTTTCCAGATAGAATAATCCGGGTCCTGCAGAATGCGGCGCAGGTAGCGGCGAAGGGGCGGCAGTTTGTCCAGAACGTCGGATTCCTCCCGCTCGGCGGGAGAGCGGCTGTCGGCGGCGGAGGTGTTGAAGCTGTAAAACTGGCCCTTCCAGCTCCAGAAGTCGGGAGCGTTGCGGGCCAGGTCGGTGATGAACTCGGAACTGCCCCAGAGGACGATAGGCTGGGCGATGAGGGTCAGCCGGTCGCGCAGGAAATTGAGCAGGGTGATGAATTTGCGGCGCTGTTCCGGGTTGAATTTTTCAATGCCGTAAACAAAAATAACAATTGACTTGTACTTGCCGGTCAGCTCCAGGTTCTTGAAGCGGGAATGGTCGGTCAGTTCGGTTAAACTGCGCACCAGATTGGTGTCGCGCACGCCGACTTCGTAATAGAAGAGGTAGATTCCCTCGGCCTCCAGCCGGCGGCGAAAATAGTCGAACAGGCGGGCGCGCAGGTCGAAATCATCACATTCAACCAGGGCCAGTCCGCCCAGCTTGCTCATACGGAGCATAGCCAGCAACAGCCGGATTTCATCGGGAAAACGGGCAACGAATTCGTCGGTTTCGTGAAGCGACATTGTTCCCCTGTCTACGGCAGTTCATCCGCCGGCGGGCCAGCGGCCTCGCGTTCGGCCTGCCACTCCTCCAGCAGTTCCGACACAATCGGATGCACGTCGAACCAGCCTTTACCGTTAGGATAATACAGCACGCACAGCGATTCCAGGTGGCGCATATTGACATCGGCCCGGCTCTTGGTGCGCTTGACCCGGCTGAGCCACTGGTAATCCTCGTATTCCAGAATACGGTAGTACTCGCTTTTGAGTTTGTTTTTCTGAAATTCCAGCACGCTGGGTGTAATCCGGCTGACGCCGTACTCTTCGCAGTATACACAGCACCCCCGGATGATACGAATCAGCTCCCGCAGGATTCCGCCGGTCATATCGATGGCCTCATCCACCACGTGCTCATCGAACAGGTCGGGGTGGACACGGCGGTAGATAATTTCCCGCAGGGTGGAGACATCCGGGGCATCGGGCGGCTCCGGTTCGCCAGACCGGGTCCGCACCCGGAACATCGGCATGTAGTGGACTTCCAGGAACTGGCCGATGTGCTTGGAAGCCGAGTCGTACAGCAGGGAGATGGGCGCGGTGTAAATGGCAAAGCAGTTAAACGAGGCCAGACTTTTGACATGCTCGCGGAAAATATTGAGCGCGGCGTCGAGGGGCTGGATTTTGTCCAGGTCGTCGATAATGAGGAGGATGTTTTTGCCGGTAATGGCCGAAACCTCGTGAATGACCTCGTTAATCAGGTTAATCAGCTCCGGCACGTACTTGCGAATTCTGGCCCGGATATTTTCCCGGATTTCGCCCTCGCTTTTCAGGCGGACATCAATCAGACGAATCAGGCTTCCCAGACTCAGCTCCAGCTCATCCCGGTCGGCGGGGCCGGAAAGTTCGCCCTGGGTCTGGTACAGCCAGTCGTAAACCCGCCGGGCCGGCGAGTCGTCAACTGTATGGCCCAGCCGTTCCATTTCCCGGTAAATGCCCAGGATGATGGAGAGAGCAATATCCACAAATTCAATGTTGTACAGGCCGACCACTTCGCTCACGGAGTACTGGACGGGGAGGAAGTTTTCCTGCAAAAAGCGGTTCTGTTCGCCGCCGGATTCAATCAGGTTTGCCAGCCGGTACAGTTCGGTGCTTTTACCGCACCCGGTGTGTCCGACAAAGAGAAACTTGGCCGGGTTGCGGGGATGGGTGCGCGCCCCGGCTTCCAGTTCGCTCATCAAGGCGCGCAGTTCGGAATGAAAGCCGCGGTCCACGTAAAAGCGGGCCAGTTCCTTGCCCTGCAGAGGGCGCAGGTAGTTGGTGTTGGCATAGGCATCGATAAAATTGCGGGCGGCCTGTGGATAGGCATCCGGGTTTGTCATCCGTCATCCTCGCCGATGGTGTATCAACATAAGAATTGTTAAGATTATAACATTGGCGGCACAACATGGCAACTGAACTGCAAACGATGGGTGCTGTAAAAAACTGCCGGATGGCCGCGTTTCTGGCCGTCCGCGAATGAACAGGACACGAATTGACGAAATCACGAATAGGGTGCGTCCAGAATTTTAGGAATTCTGGACAGACCCTCACGAATATACGAATACACGAAAGCGGGCTACACAAATCTTAAAAATCACCGCAGGGTATTGACAAGTTAAAAAGCCTGTGCTATTATCTCGTCTTGAGCCGTTAGCTCAGTCGGTAGAGCAACTGCCTTTTAAGCAGTGGGTCCTGGGTTCGAGTCCCAGACGGCTCATTTTATTTTGCCTGTTTGCGGCAGATAAAATGAACGGTATCGATTTTAGTTGACAGGTGAGGGTGTGACAATGTATTCCCGATGCGAAATTCTGTTTCCGCATTCGCGGGTCAGCGGCTTAAAAAGGCTTAAAGGTGAAGAATGGCAAAAACTGGTTGAGCGGGTTGCTCCCCTGCCGGAAACGCATGAAGATGCGCTGGCCTTTTCCCATATGATGATTAAGCTGTGCGACTGCCTGCACTGCGACCTGAGCAGTTACAAGGCCGCTCTCGGCTGCTCGGCCTGCTCCCAGCGAACCATCAACGCCTTGCGCGACACCGATAAACAGCTTCTCCGCCGCTTTGAGAAATCCCGCAAAGAAGTCAGAACCTATCTGGAGCAGATAGGGCTGGCGGTAGAACAAGCGGCTTAAACACAGCTCCTCCCCAGACAGCCAGCACTGGCTGTCTTTTTTTTGCCAAAATTGGAGATTAGAGATTAGAGATTAGAGATTGGAGAGTGGAGATTGGAGATTGCACAACTCTTTAACTCACCAACTCACCAACTCACCAACTCTCTAACTCTCTAACTCTCTAACTCTCTAACTCTTTAACTCTTTAACTCCATAACTCACCAACTTTTTATCGGAGCGAGGGATGAACCATATTGACCTGCTAACGCGAGCGGCCAAAATCACCTGGCGATACAAACCGCTGTGGCTCTTTGGGTTCCTCCTGGCCTTGTGCGGTGGCAGTGGCGGAGGCTTTCGCGGTAACTTCAACCTGCCCGGCGGTGAAGAGTTTGAAACCACCAGCTCCCTGCTGAACATTGACCCTGCCTTGCTGGTGGGTATCATTGTTGGCGTCATCCTGCTCATTTTCCTGCTGGCCATCATCGGGGCCGTGGTTCAGTTGGTGTCCCGCACGGCCCTGATTGGTATGGTAGGGCAGATTGCAGAAACCGCCCAGGTGACCATCCGGGACGGGTGGCGCATCGGCTGGTCGCGCCGCGCCTGGCGGATGTTCCTGGTCAACCTGCTGTTTGGCATTCCGGTTGGCTTGGTGGCAATCTTTCTCATTATGGTTGCCCTGGCTCCGCTCCTGCTCCTGCTGTTTGGCGATGAAGGCCCAATGATAGCCGGCGTTCTGCTGACCATATTGGCCGTGCTGGTCGTGTTCATTCTGCTGGTCATTATCAGCGCGGTGGTCAAGCCGTTTCAGGAATTTTCCTGGCGGCAGATTGTCCTGGCAGACGCCGGCGTCATCGACAGCGTCAAGCAGGCCTTCCGGCAGGTGCGGGCCAGCGTCAAAGACGTGGCCGTGCTGGTCATCATTATGTTTGGGGTCGGGCTTTTGTGGGGTGTTGCCAGTCTGGTGGTGATTCTGCCCGTGGCGCTGGTGGCGGCAGGGCTGATAGGGGGCATCCCGGCACTGCTGGTCTACGTGGTCACCGGCTCTGGCCTTGGTGCGGCCATCGCCGGCCTGCCC
>RFJV01000108.1 GCA_003694775.1 Chloroflexota bacterium
GGTAGCTGGGGCATCCCTATGCCCCAGAAAATGGGCCCGGCATAGGGATGCCGGCCCTACCGCCAATCAAAATTCGCCCCAAAAATGAAATACACCCGTGTTTCATTGTTTTTGGCAACCGGCGCCGTCCACGAAATTTTCACGAATACACGAATATACGAATACCCGACCTGTCCCCGCCAGGGGGATGGACGGCCTGTAGGGCGAATAATTATTCGCCTCTACGGAAGCCGCATTTTCAGGACGTAGGGGCGACCACAAGGGGGCGCCCGGTAGGGGCACAGCGGCGCTGTGCCCTTACAAAAACGAAAATCCGTCCCCGGCTCTGCCGGGACGGGCAAAAATTTGAAACGCCCCGGCGCACCCGGCAGTTTGTTTGACTTCGACTGGTCGGCGTGGTATAGTTTTGTTGCCGGAAACGGAATTTAATTTCGAGGTAATATAGGCTTATGAAATGGTCGCGTGCATTAACCGCGGTTCTCATCCTGGTGGCCCTGATGTTTATGTACGGCCTGTTTGTGGTCGGCAGTGAACCGGTCCGGGTGGTTGACCTGTCCAGGGTGGCCGAACTGGCGGCAAATAATCAGGTCCAAAGCATTACCGTTGACGATTCCAAGTTAAAGGTCAAACTGTTAACCGGGGAAGAAGTTGCCTCCTACAAAGAGCCTGATATTGGCATTGTGGAAACGCTCAAGATTTTGGGCGTTGGGCAGGAGCAGTTGTCTAAAATACAGGTCACGGTTGCCCCCCGCAGTGCCTGGGAAGGCTGGGCTACGGTGCTGGGAACGCTCCTCCCCTTGATACTGATTGGCGGCTTTTTCTTCTTCATTCTCCGCCAGGCCCAGGGGGCAGGCAACCAGGCCCTGAGCTTCGGCAAAAGCCGGGCCAGAATGTTCACCGGCGACAAGCCGACCGTCACCTTTGACGATGTGGCCGGCGTAGACGAGGCCAAGCAGGAACTGGCCGAAATTGTGGAGTTTCTGCGCGAGCCGGAAAAGTTCATCTCGCTGGGGGCGCGCATTCCCAAGGGCGTGCTGATGGTTGGCCCGCCGGGGTGTGGAAAAACCCTCACGGCCAAAGCCATCTCCGGTGAGGCCGGCGTGCCCTTCTTCAGCATCTCCGGCTCTGAGTTTGTGGAAATGTTCGTTGGGGTGGGGGCCAGCCGGGTACGAGACCTGTTCGACCAGGCCAAGCGGAACAGTCCCTGCATCATCTTTATGGACGAAATCGACGCGGTGGGTCGCCATCGCGGGGCCGGCCTGGGCGGCAGTCACGACGAGCGGGAGCAGACTCTGAACCAGATTCTGGTAGAGATGGACGGCTTCGACACCGATACCAATGTCATCGTGGTGGCCGCCACCAACCGGCCCGACATCCTGGACCCGGCCCTCCTGCGGCCCGGTCGCTTTGACCGGCGGGTGGTGCTGGACCGCCCGGACCGGAAAGGTCGGGAGCAGATTCTGCAAATTCATGTGCGGGGTAAACCGCTGGCCCGCGATGTAGACCTGAGCGTCATTGCCAAACAGACCCCCGGTTTTGTCGGGGCCGATATCGAAAACCTGGTCAACGAAGCGGCTATCCTGGCGGCCCGGCGCAACAAAAAGCAAATCAGTATGACCGAATTCCAGGAAGCCATCGAAAAGACCATCCTGGGGCCGGAGCGCAGAAGCCGAGTCATTCCGGAAAAAGAGCGGCGCATCATTGCCTATCACGAGGCCGGACACGCCCTGGTCCGGCGGATGATACCGGAATGCGAACCGGTTCAGAAGGTCAGCATTGTATCGCGGGGGATGGCCGGCGGGTACGTGCTCCATCTGGGGAGCGACCGCATTCTGCACAACCAGAGCAAGTTCGAGGCCGACCTGGCTTCGATTATGGCCGGACGGGCCGCGGAGGAAATCGTTTTCAACGAGGTTACGACCGGCGCCAGCAGTGACCTGGAACAGGCCACCCGGATGGCCCGGGCGATGGTCACCCAGTACGGCATGAGTGAAAAACTTGGCCCGCTGATTTTTGGCGAAAAGGAAGAGCAGGTCTTTCTGGGCAAGGAAATCGGCGAGCACCGCAACTACAGCGAGCAGATTGCCCGCCAGATTGACCACGAAATCCGGCGGATTGTCGAAACTGCCTACAACCGGGCAGTGCAAATCATCCAGGACCACCGCGACAAGCTGGACCAGATAGCCGAACGACTGCTCCAGGAAGAAACCCTGGATGCCCAGAGCTTCGAGGCGCTTTTTGCCTCTTGAAACCGGTAAAGCGATAGACTGCGGGAGGGGATAACCCGCACCAGTAAGAGGGGCGACTGACTGCGCCCCTCTTAAAGTTTGGGTTTACCGACAAAACGGAATATTTGGAACGGTGAAACCAGGAAATTTTTCCTGTTTTCACGCGCCTGTTTTATTGACATTTTATACAGGCTTAAGGTATACTTAAAGCTAGTTATGCCCTTGAATGGACCTCATCATGTAAAAGTTGTGACCATTTCTCCAGCATTAATCCTCCGGAGGTAAATGACAGTGGCAGAGAAAAGCGGGCTTTACTACCCTAACAAGATAGCTCGTATCTACCTGATGGCCCTCGAAGAAGTGATGGGAACCAATGGGGTGAAAGCCGTTTTGAACCTGGCAAAAGTACCTCACCTGATTGGTAATTATCCGCCCAACAACCTGGCCCGTGAGTTTGATTTTGCCGACTTTGGCGCGATTGGCGCGGCCATTGAAGAGATGTACGGGCCGCGTGGCGGGCGCGGTCTGGCTTTGCGCGCCGGGCGAGCCTCTTTTGCCCAGGGCCTCAGCGAGTTCGGTTCGGTGGTGGGGGCCAGCGAACTGGCCTTCAAGGTCATTCCGCTGGGCACCAAGGTGAAGGTCGGACTCAAGGCAATGGCCGAAACATTTACCAAGTTCAGCGACCAGCACAGCGAGGTTGCCGAAGCCGACGATTACTTCATCTACACCATCTACAAATGTCCGGTTTGCTGGGGACGCACCAGCGACCGCCCGGTTTGCTACGGGGCCGTGGGTATCCTGCAGGAAGGTCTGCGGTGGGTCAGCGGCGGCAAGGATTTCCGGGTGGAAGAGGTGGAATGCCACGCCAAAGGCGACCCCAACTGCGTCTTCTACATTTACAAAGAGCCGTTGAATTAACATCTTGTTTGGGCGACCCGGTTCGTCCATTTTTTGGCTGACGCTGGCCGTGTGCCGCACCTGGCTGTCCCTGGCGCGGCAGATGGTTTCTGTGTGCCGTTTTCGGCTCATCCTTTTGCAACGGGTATGGATTGAATGAAGCATACAATTTTAGTCGTCGAAGATGATGTTGATACTTCGGAGATGCTGAGGGTGTACTTCCAGGCTCAGGGCTACAATGTTGCCACGGCCCTGAGCGGACGGGAGGCGCTGGACAAATCCCGCACCGAATCCCCCGACCTGATTTTGCTGGATGTCCGTCTGCCCGATATGGACGGCTTTGAAATTGGCAAGCATCTCCAGGACGACCCGCGTACCTGCAACCTGCCGGTAATCTTTGTGACCGAGCGGCGAGAGCGGGACGACCGTATTACCGGCCTGAAGCTGGGGGCCATCGACTACATCACCAAACCCTTCGATGTTCAGGAACTGCGGTTGCGGGTACGCAATGCTCTGCGGCGGGTTGGCAGTCATAACAACCCGGTCACCGGCCTGCCTGGCGAAAAATTAACCAAAGAGCGTCTGGCCTCGATGCTGGAAGCCGCGCCGTGGGCTGTGGTGGGGGTCAGAATCACCGGTCTGGACAAGTTCAACGAAATCTACGGCTTTGTGGCCCGTGACGATGTTCTGCGGGCCGTGGCCCTCACCCTGACCAGTGTGGTCGACGAGCTGGGGACGGTGGACGACTTTGTGGGCCATCCGGAAGAAAACGAGTTCATCATTATCACCGCGCCCGATAAATCTGCCGCCATCGAACAGCAGATTCGCCAGCGGCTGAACCAGGCCATGACCTACTTCTACCCCATCCACGACCGGGAAGCCGGCTACGTCCTGCTCAGCGGCAAGGACGGCCCCCGGGAAAAAGTGCCGTTTATGAAGCTGGCAACCGCCATCCTTTCTTCCCAAACCGGCTCTTTTTCCGGAGAAGACCACCTGCGGCAGACGCTCAAAAAATCGTTCCGGGTTTAGGCCTTCACCGAAACCGTAGAAACAGTGTCGCAGGCGTGGCGGCACTGTTTTTGTTTGGCCCCTGCGCCAGGAGGAGCGCCATGATTTCCAGCGAGGCAGTTCGTCAGGTTGTCCGGGAACAAAAAAAAGCGCTGGTCGATTTTACCCGCCGGCTGGTGCAGACTCCCAGCCCCCCAGGACAGGAACAGGACGTGGCTCGGCTGGTCGCCGGCGAGATGCAGAGGCTCGGCTACGATGAGGTCTGGACCGACGAGGCCGGCAACGTCATCGGAAAAATCAACGGCCGCGGCGGGTCGACCATCCTCCTGAACGGCCATATGGACCACGTAGACCCCGGTCCGGAGGAAAACTGGCCCCATCCCCCCTTCAGCGGGCGCATCGTCAACGATTGCCTGTGGGGACGGGCCGCGGTGGATATGAAAGGCCCACTGGCCTGCATGATTTATGCCGCGGCCGTGTTCAAGTACATCGGCCTGACACCCCCCGGCGACATCTATATGACCGCCGCAGTGATGGAAGAAACCGGCGGGCTGGGAAGCCAGCATCTGGCCCAAACCCTGTCCGCCTCGGCGGCTATTTGCGGTGAGCCAAGCCGGAACATCCTTCGCCGCGGCCACCGGGGACGGGTAGAGCTGGAGGCCATCTTCAAGGGACGGTCGGCGCACGCCAGCGTTCCCCATCTGGGGCAGAACCCCCACTACGCCGCGGCGGCTTTTCTGCTGAATCTGCCCCGGCTCGACATGCCGGAAGACCCGGCACTGGGCCGTTCCTCGGTGGCCCCAACGCTGTACCGGATTGACCAGTCCAGCCCCAACGTGATTCCGGGGGAAGTCCGCCTTACCCTCGACTGGCGCAATCTGCCGGTCGAACCGCCAGACAGCATCGTGGCCCGCCTGGCAGACCTGCTTCCGACAGAGGCTCAGGCCGAAGTCCGGGTGGTCACCACCGAATTTACCACCTACACCGGTATGTCCCGCCTCTTCCCCTCTATTTTTCCGGCTTTTCTTCTACCGGAGGACAGCCCGTACCTGCAGGCCGCGCACCGGGCGCTGGTTGACGCCCTGGGCCGCGACGACGGCATCGACGTGTGGCGCTTTGCCACCGACGGCGGTCACCTGATGCAGGCCGGTATCCCCACGGTGGGCTTTGGCCCCGGCGACGAGCGGCTGGCCCACACCAGCCAGGAATGCATCAGCCTGCCGCAAATGGAAGAGTCCGTGGTGGGCTACGTGGCCCTCCTCCAGGCGCTGGCAGAGGTTGGGGATTAGAGATTTTGAGATTAAAGATTGGAGATTGGAGATTGACCCAACCAGAAGTGATTGAATACACCCTAAACAACGGCTTGAAGGTGCTTCTCAAGCCTATCCATACCGCCCCGGTTGTCAGTAGCTGGATTTGGTACCGGGTTGGCGGGCGAAACGAAGTTCCCGGTAAAACCGGCATCTCCCACTGGGTGGAGCACATGATGTTCAAAGGCACGCCCACCTTTCCCAAGGGGACCATTATGCTGGAGGTCAACCGGAACGGCGGTGTGCTGAACGGCTTTACCGGGCAGGATTACACCGCCTACTTTGAAATCCTCCCCGCCGACCGGCTGGACCTGGCCCTGCGCATCGAAAGCGACCGGATGGCAAATTCCGTGTTCGACCCGCAGGAAGTTGCCAGCGAGCGGACGGTCATCATTTCCGAGCGGGAAGGCAACGAAAACAATCCGGAATGGGCCTTGTACGAGGAGGTGATGGCCACGGCTTTCCGGGTGCACCCGTACGGACATATGGTCATCGGCTGGAAGGATGACCTGCACAACATCACCCGCGACGACCTGTACCACCACTACAAAATGTACTACGGCCCCCACAACGCGGTGCTGATTGTGGTCGGCGATATTGACGTGCCCCGCGTGCAGGCTCGCGTGGAAGAGCTGTTCGGCCCGATTCCTGCCGGCCCGCCGCCGCCACCGGTTCAGGTGAAGGAGCCGCCCCAGCAAAGCGAACGCCGGCTGGTTCTGCGCAAACCGGGGACGGCGGCCTATTTTCATGCCGCGTACCACGCCTGCGCCGGCACCGACGACGACGCTTACGCCATGCTGATGCTGGAAGCAGTCCTTTCCGGGGCCAGTTTTGGCGGCGGCGTAGCCACCCATCGCAGTGCCCGGCTGTACAAGGCCCTGGTAGAAACGGAAATTGCCGCCCACGTCAGTGCCCATTTCCAGCCCAGCATCGACCCCGCGCCCATCCATTTTTCCGGTGTGGTGCGGGCCGGACGCACCCTGGCCGAATTCGAAGCGGCGCTGGAGCGGGAAATTACCCGTCTGCTGGAAGAGCCGCCCACCGAGGCAGAACTGAACCGGGTGAAGAAGCAAACCCGCGCCCAGTTTGCCTACACCATCGAGCGGGTCAGCAACCAGGCCCAGTGGCTGGGCTATATGGAGATGCTGGGCGACTGGCGCTATTTTGATACCTATGCCGACCGCCTGGCCGCGGTCACCCCCGCCGATGTCCAGCGAGTCGCCCAAAAGTACCTGCGCCCGGAAAACCGCACCGTTGGCTGGTTTGAGCCGCGCAATGATAGGGATGAAGGATGAAGGTTGAGGGTTGAAGGTTGAATCTCTAATTTCCGGCTCACTAACTATGTATGGAGTACAGCATTGAACCTGCAATTTACCCGTTTTACCCTGTCCAATGGTCTGGAACTGATTGTCAAGGAAAACCACTTTGCCCAAAGTGTGGTGGTGCGAGGCTACATTCCCGGCGGGGCCAATCTGGATACGGCCAACCAGGCCGGACGGGCCTCCTTTGCCGCCCAGGCGATGCGCCGCGGCGCGGGGCGCCGCACCTTTGCCGAAATTAACGAGGCCGTAGAAGCAGTTGGCGCCAGCGTCTATGTCAATGCCGGACGGCACACCGTCGGCTTTGGCGGCAAATCGCTGGCCGAAGATTTTAGCCTGCTGGTGGAAATTCTGTCCGACATCCTGCAAGCGCCCACTTTTCCGCCCGCAGAAATAGAAAAACTGCGGGGCCAGATTATCACCAGTTTGCAGGAGGATGAGGACGACACCCGCAGTGTGGCCCAGCGGCTGTTCCGCGAACTCCTCTACGGCCCAGACCATCCCTACGGACGCCCGGTTGACGGCACGCTGACCACCGTTCCCCGCCTGACCCGCGACGACCTGCTGACCTTTTACCGCCGCCTGCATCCCCACGGCGGAGCCGTGGTGGTGGTGGGCGACATTCAGCCGCAAGCGGTGTACGAGGCGCTGGAGCAGACCCTGGCCGGCTGGCGGCCCGACCAGCCACCACCCGCCGATGACCTGCCGCCCGTCTCCCCTCCCGCGACCGCGGTCCGGCAGGTCCGGGCAATGCCCCAAAAATCCCAGGCCGACCTGGTGCTGGGCTGGATTGGCCCCTCGCGCCAGGCCGACGACTACTACGCCGCGCTGGTCGCCGATACCATCTTGGGTCACCTTGGTTTGGGCGGGCGCATTGGCCGGACCGTGCGGGATGAACACGGGATGGCCTATTATGCCCGGTCTGCCCTGTACGGCGGGCCGGGGCCGGGACCGTGGTTTGTGTATGCCGGGGTTAATCCGGCCGGCCTGGACCGGGCGGTCGAACTGATTCTGGAGGAAACACGGCGCTTCCGCGAATCGCCGGTGACCGGACAGGAGCTGGAGGATGCCCAATCGTTCCTGACCGGCGTCCTGCCCTTGCAGATGGAATCGAACGAGGGCGTTGCCTCAACCCTGCTGGATATGCACCTGTACAATCTGGGTGATGATTTTATCACCCGCTACCCCGCCCTGATTCGGGGGGTCACGGTAGATGATGTTCAGGCGGTGGCCCAGAAGTATCTCAGCGAGGAATGGTACGCCCTGTCGATTGCCGGGCCGGTCAATTCCTGATTATCTGAGCGGAACTGGCGAGCATCGACACCGGGCCGCAGTCTGAATCGGTCCAAAAGAAAGCCGGAGCATCACCTGGATGATGCCCCGGCTTTTTGCGTTCCGCGAATCCCGTTAGCGAATTTCGAACAGCTTTACCGCGGCAATGGTATCGTTGACGTACAGCTCCAGCTTGTACAGACCCGGCCCCTGCGGGGTCATAAAGCTGTACGATACACCTCTTTGCCCGTAGCTCCATTCCGTTTCATCGCGAGCGAACTCCACCCCATTTCTGTACCACACCGAAGTAAATTTTAGCCCGTTCTGCATGTTGCTGAACGGGTATGAGGCATAGATACGTTGGACACCGGCAGGAAAACGGTCGGCGGGGTCGGCCACTTCGAACTGGTCGGTGATTTCTGTGCCAAAGGCAATTGGCCCCAGCTTGACCCCCGGCGGTGCGGGGGTGCGGTTTTCTGGAGCGACGGGGACAGGGGTTGGCGTGTTTGTCGGCGGCACCGGGCTTGGGGTTGGCGTGGCGGTGGGGGAGTGTGTCGGCGTGGGGGTGAGGGTAGGTGTGGAGGTGGATGTGGGAGTAGGCGTGGGAGTGCTGGCCGGCGCGGGCAGGGCCGTTGCCGTGGGTACAGCCGGTACCGCGGTATCTGTTGGGACAGGGAGCAAGGTCGGCGTGTCGGGGACGGCGGCAGGTTCCTGGGCTACGGCCGTGGGTTCGGGGGGCAGGGGAGTGAGGGTAGGGCCGGATAGGGACGCGGCCTCGGTGGGGGGTGCGGATGGGGTGGCGGGTATCAATTGGCGGGTCGCCAGCCAGCCTCCGGCAAACAGAGCGGCCAATGCCAGCCAGATGACCACCGACAGCCGCGCCCGCCGTGCCCGGAGGGTTTCTTCTTCTTTGACAATGGGAAAAATGGCACTGCGGGCTTCGCGGCTGGATCGCAGGGCAACCAGGGCGGCAATGACAGCCGCGCCACAGCTTACTGCGGCCAGGATGAGCAGGATGGTCGGTATTGATGGCATTCAGCTACTCCAAAATTTCTATCTGGCCTGGCGTTTCAACGATGATTTCCGGTGCGCCCTGATACATTTTGACCAGGCCGGTCACCAGGATAGTTTTTTGCCGGTAATATTCCTCCGGTGGGGCGGGAAATCGGCCCCAGGCATCGGGAAAGATGACAACCTTGAAAGTGTTCCGGTAATCAGAATCGAAGTTCAGAAAAACTACTTTCCCTGAATTATACGTGGCAACGACTTTTCCCTTTACTGTCACCTGCTGGTTGGCATAATTTGCCGCCTCCTGCCAGGATACGACATCACCTGCGGTGGGTGACGCCGGGGCCGGTGTGTCCTCAGCGGGCGGCTCCGTTGGGACCGGCGTGTCTGCCGGTGGGCACTGGCAGGCGGCAAACAGGGATTCGCCCGGTTGCAGGGCTATCTCAATTTGTTGGGGGTCACGAACGATAATTTCCGGTTTGTTCTGGTACAGCTTTACCTGGCCCTCTATTCTGACCAGCCGTCCATTGTACAGCGTTTCCGGCGAGGCTGAAAATTTGGACCAGTCTTCGGCAAAGATAACGGCAGAAAATTCATCTCCGGTGGGGCCAAGATGCAGAAACACGGCTTTTCCCGAATTGTAGCTGTTGAGCACGACTCCTTCCACCGTTACCGCTTCGCCCACAAAGGCCGCGGTATCTTCTGCGGGGATGACATCATCCCGCTCGCCCCGCGGCCAGACGACCGGACTGGCAGAGGGGACGCTGGCAGAGGCAGGGGGAGGGGTGTACGTGGGGTAGGGTGTGTAGGTGGGGTAGGGAGTATAGGTTGGCGCGGGGGTTGGTGCGGCAGACTGGCAGGCTGTGCTCAAGATGAACAGGATAAACAGTGGTGTCACTTTGACCAGACAGTACAGAATACGGGTCATCTGGCTTATCCTTTTATTCTGTTGGCAATTTTTATCGCTGGCCCGCGGTTATGGTGTTGGCGTAACCGTTGGCGGCACGGTAGTCGGCGTATCGGTAGGGGGAACCGGCGTTGGTGTATCGGTAGGAGGAAGCGGCGTTGGTGTGTCGGTGGGCGGGACAGGGGTGGGGGTGTCTGTTGGTGGGACAGGAGTTGGGGTATCTGTTGGCGGGACAGGAGTTGGGGTGTCTGTTGGCGGAACGGGGGTATTGGTTGCCGTTGGCGGTACGGGGGTCGGGGTGCTGGTAGGGGGAATGGGAGTCGGAGTGCTGGTAGGTGGAACAGGCGTAGGTGTATTGGTCGCGGTTGGCGTGTGGGTGGGGGTCGGGGTGACGGTTGGGGTGCTGGTTGGGGTCAGCGTTCCGGTTGGGGTGGCGGTAGGCGTTTGCGGAATCGGGGTAGGGGTATCGGTCGGCGGAATCGGAGTGGGGGTGCTGGTGGGCGTATCGGTTGGCGGAACGGTGGGGAAGATTTGGGTTGGTGTCGGTTCCAGGGTAGGCGTGGCGGTAAACAGAACCGGTGCGCCCGGTGTTGCGGTTGGTGTTGGCGTGTCGGTTGGCGAAGCCGGCGATAGGACCGGGACAGGCGTGGCTGTGGCGGGGACAAACAGGGGGGTCGGCGTTGGCGGCTGGATGGGCGGTGCCCAGGCCAGGGCCAGGATGCCAATGCAGTAGCAGGGGATGGTGGTCAGAATAATGCCAAGCAGAAGGCCGTAAATATTGCGCTTGCGCGGGGGTAGGGTGTCAAACCATTGGGTCAGATTCATTGTAAGCCGGTCGCCTGGAGTGAATTTTCAGGGGCATGATAGAGGCAGGCGGGGGAGTTGTCAAAATGAGCAGGAGTTTATGACGACCGGCGTTTTTTGAAGATTTCCAGCCACTCCCTGACTTCTTCCTCGGAGAGGGAAATGTCGGCCTGGGCCTTGTCCGGTGTGCTGGACGGTTCGTCGAGGGCCAGAAGCTGTTGGCTGAATTCGGCAGAAGTGACCACCCGGACGCGGGCCAGCCGGGCGGCCTGCTGGATGCGCCGGTCGGAGGTGACTACCGCCACCGCCTGGGGATTTTTGACCTGCTCCAGCCGCCGGATGATGAGCTGGTCGGCGGTTTTGCCGTGGGGGGCAAAGCGGATGGCAACACCGCCTTGCTTCTGCCTGTTGGCCGGATGGTAAGCCGAGCCGGGGTCGAAAAACACGGTTATCTGGTGACCGGTGCGCGCCCGGAACCGGCGCAGGTAAGCCAGCAGTTCGGCCTCGTCGTGGGGGTCGTTCAGCCGCAGGTTGGGCATTCTGCCGATAAGATTGTGACCGTCAATGAGCCAATGCATCAGGCCAGCCTGAGTTCTTCCTTGTGCCCAAATCCCCGGCGGTTGTCAATCAGCCGAATCCAGGTGGGGGTAATGCGGTAGAAGGTCACCAGGGATAACGCCATTTCCAATACTTTATTTTGACCGATAAACGGGAATTTGTCCAGATAGACCTGCCGGGCACGGGCCGCGTCTTTGCCGGAGAGCGGCTCGCAGAGGCCTTCTAGCTGGAGACCCTGTATCTCCGACCAGCTTTGCCCGTCGGACTGGATGGTGGCGGCGATGCGGGGGTTGCTGGCGATGTTCCGGCTGTGTCGGGTTTTGGCCTCGGAGATGAAGATGAGGTGCAGGGCGGGGGTTTCGGCGTAGAAGAGGGCCGCGGCCTGGGGACGGCCATCCTCTCCGACGGTCGCCAGGGTGAGGGTGGTGTGCTCCGCCAGGAACTGCCGGATACGGGCGCGCAGGTCGGCATTGGGCATTGGTCACCGCCACAGGGCCGCCAGGGTAGCGGCAAAAACGATGACGGCAATGTAGCCGTTGACGTTGAAGAAGGCGATGTCCAGCTTCGACAGGTCGGTGGGGGAAACCAGCGAATGCTCGTATACCAGCAGGCCGGCGGCAGTAACCACGCCGGCCCAGTAGGGCCAGCCCAGGCCCATCATCAGGCCGGCGGCGGCCAGGGCCAGGACGGTCAGAACGTGCATTGCCTGGGCGACCCGCAGGCCGGCGGCAATGCCAAAACGGGCCGGCACGGAATGGACGCCGTGGGTCCGGTCAAAATCAACATCCTGGCAGGCGTAAATCAGGTCGAAGCCGGCAATCCAGACGGTCACCGCGAACCACAGCACCCAGGCCGGCGGGTCGATGGAGCCGGTGACGGCAATCCAGCCGCCGGCCGCGGCCAGCCCGTCGGTGGCGCCCAGAATCCAGTGGCAGAACCAGGTAAAGCGTTTGGTGTAGCTGTAGCCTACCAGAAAGACCATCGCCGGGAGGGCCAGCCGGAAAGCCAGCGGATTGAGCATCCAGGCGGCCAGCATCAGCACGCCGAGCGAGACGATGCTGAAGGTCAGCACCGTCCCGGCCCGGACGCGGCCGGTAGGCAGTTCCCGGTTGGCGGTGCGGGGATTGAGCGCGTCGATGTGGCGGTCGATGTAGCGGTTGAAGGCCATCGCCGCAGAACGGGCCGCGGCCATAGCCACCGTCACCCAGAAGACCTGCAGCCAGGAGGGCCAGCCGCCGGCCGCGGGCGGCCAGCCCCGCGCCCCCAACAGCATCCCCAGGTAGGCAAACGGCAGGGCAAAGATGGTGTGTTCGAATTTAATCAGATTCAGAAATGTGACAGGGTTCAATGGCCGACCAAGCGTATAAGCCAGTTATTTGGATTCTATTGTGCCTCAATTTTGATTGTCCAGCAAGAGAGCGGTATGTCGCTCCCCGGTTTGTTTGGCAAGATGTCAGGTGGGGAAATGTCTTTTTGTTCGGGTTGATGAAGAAATCAGGTTTGGATGTTGGCTATTCTCGCCCCTTTGAACAACAACCAGAAAACAAGTAATACTTCTCCGATGAAGGTAAACATGGCAATTGTCA
>RFJV01000603.1 GCA_003694775.1 Chloroflexota bacterium
ACCCGGATTTGTTTGTGGAAGCCATCCCTATCTGGGAATCGCGGCATTACGTGCGGGTCGTTTACGAAAATATGGCCGCTTACCGCCGGCTTTACGGGGCAGAATCCGCCGCCGGGGGTGGGGGTCAATAGGTAAAAGGTCACAGAACGATTGTTATATCCTCCTGAGTTATGGTATACTTGTAGTGAAAATTCAGGTAATTGTTCAGGGCAACGGGAAAATCTGGTCCGGTCATCATCAAAACTAACTGGCGAACGTAACACGTAAAGCGTAAAAAGTAAAGCGTAACATAAATTTCTTCCCCTTACGTTTTACGTATTACGTCTGTTGACCAAGAAGAAGACCAAACTCAGAAACAACTCATCAAAACCTGAGCAGTTACCTTGTAAAAATATTCGCAAGGTTGCCCGTCGTGGTAAATTTATTGAGCAGTTCGGCTCTGACCGCAACTTACTATCTTTTCATATTCTTTGCCATCGAGAGTGCGCTCCTCATTGGCTGGGGCCAGTGGCGTCGAAATGAGTCGTTTCGTGCCCGCCGTCTGCTGATGACATTTGGCGGGCTGACACTGCTCTGGCTGATGAGCATCCTCCTGGCCCTGGCCGGCACCAGCTCCGCCGAGATTGCCGGGGGCTGGATTCCCCCGTTCGAGCGGGTGCGGGCCGTTATCAGCGCGGGACTGCTGGTGTGGGGATTTACCCCCCTGCTCCGAAAGTACCCGCGCATCGCCAACACCCTGCTGGGGGTCAATACCGTCTTTGCCTTTATCTTCTACTTCCTGAGCGCCCTGCTGTGGCAAGGCTCCGGCTTCAACCTGACCTCCTGGGACATCTTCTTTGCCGGCTGGCTGTTTCTGGTGGCCCTGTTTGGGGCTATCAACTGCGCCCTCAAACTGGACGAGGAACGCGCCTACGCGCTGATGGGATTTTTGGCCCTGCTTGTCGGGGCAATTCTCCATGTTTTCCTGGGCCATCTGTATACCGGACCTCATATTCCGGGCTGGGTACGGCTGTTGGAGATGGTGGCCTATCCCCTGTTTGCCGTGGCCGTGTACAAGGGGGCCATTCACCGCCTTTCCGCTCGCACGCGGGAGTTTGAACAGCTCAGCCAGGCCTCTCTGCACCAGGTGCAGGGGCTGGCGGCCCTGTTTGAGGCGTCGCGCGAAATCACTGCCGCCCTGGACATCTCCGGCGTGGCCGATGCCGCGGCCCGAAGCGTGGCTATGGCGGTCGGCGCGGACCAGTGCGCCATTGCCCTCCCCGACGACGGGGACGACCTTTCCCAGCTCCGACTGGTCGCCATACACAACCCCAGCCGCAAGGGCCGGGGAGAGTCGGTTAGCTTCCCTCTGAACGACCAGCCGGCCATCCGGCATGCCCTGAAACGCAAAACTCACATCCTGGTGGATGAATACCAGGACAACCGCCAACTGCGAATGCTCTTTACCCTGATGGGAGCACGAGACGTAGGCCCGCTGGTCATCCAGCCGCTCCTGCTGGAAGAAAAACCGCTGGGCGTTCTCATCCTGGGCAATGCGGAGTCAAAGCGGAACTTTTCCGCCACCGATTTGCAGGTCAGCAAAATTCTGGCCGACCAGGTCGCTCTGGCTATTGAACACGCCCGCGACTACGCGGCGATGTCGGCCAAGGCCCAACAGCTCTCCTGGACTCTGCGCAACCAGGAAATGGAAACCAGCAAGCGGCTGGCGGCTATGGAAATTGAGCTGAAAAAGAGCCGCGAAGAAGTGTCGCTCTTTGCCCAGCGGCTGTACGAGTATGAATCCGCGGAAAAGAAAAAGTCGCTGGCCCTGAAGCAGGCCCAGGAGCAGGTCAAAAAGCTGGAGGCGGCCCTGGAAGAGGCCCGCAGGCAGGCCGCTCAGGCCGAGGCAAAAGACCAGCAGATTCAAACTCTGACCGGCCAGCTCCAATTTTTCCAGCAACAGCAGGCCGAACTGCAGGCGGAACGAAAACGGCTCCAGCAAAAAATCGAGCAGATGGAGCAGGAACTGGCCGAAACACGGCAGTTACAGCATTCCTTGCAGGCGGCCAATGAACGCGCCCGCAAGCTGGCCCGGGCGCTGAAAAAAGCAACCCGCGCCGCCAGCCAGCCCGTTCCCGGCGGTGAGCTGGAGAGCCTGAGCTGTGGGGTTATCCTGTGCGATTCCGACTACACTATCCAGCGGGTCAACGCCGCGGCCGCGGCTATGCTGGCCCGGAGCGGCCACAGTCTGGTGGGGAAAAAGCTTCCGGAACTGGGCGACACGGAAAAATGGCAGAAGCTCCTCCAACAGCTCAGCAGTTCCAACAGCCGGCTGGGAAGCACTACCCTGAAGCTGGATGACAAGATTCTGCGGGTGACGGTCAGCCCGATTACCGGGCCTAACGGGGCGGAACAGGGCGGTCTGGTCACCATTCTGTACGATGTGACCACCGAGGCCGAAAACCAGCAGGCCAGGGATGAATTCATCGCCTCCCTGTCGCAGGAACTGCGCACCCCGATGACCTCCATCACCGGCTATACCGACCTCCTGCTGGGCGAGTCGGTAGGATTTATTGGGGAAATGCAGCGCAAGTTCCTGCAGCGCATCAAGGCCAACATCGAGCGGATGAACAATATGCTCAACGACCTGATTGGCGTCACCGCCATCGATGCCGGGCAGTTGGAAATCCGGCCTGAGCCGGTAGATATGAGTGAAGTCATTGAGGATACGGTGATTAATGCCCGTGCCCGGCTGGAAGAAAAGGAACTGACCCTGCAGATAGACCTGCCGGACAATATGCCCCTGGCCGAAGTAGACCGGGAAGCGGCCCGCCAGATTTTGGGCAACCTGCTCAACAACGCCATCAAAGCCTCACCCACCGGAAGCAGTATTGCCATCCGCGCCGACATCTACGAGGAGCCGGACCCGGTGTCCGATGAAGAGGCCCCCCTGCATTACCTCCGGCTTTCGGTGCGGGATTCAGGCGGCGGTATCGCCGAAAAAGACCAGGGACGGGTGTTTGAGCGCTTCTACCGGGCCGACCGCCCGCTCATCGAAGGGTTGGGCGAAACCGGCGTGGGGCTGGCGATTGTCAAATCGCTGGTTGAGGCCCACGGCGGACGGGTGTGGGTAGAGAGCGAAATCGGCGAGGGGTCTACCTTCCACTGCCTCCTGCCCATCAGCACCCAGTACAATGACCCCTGGCAGGAAATCGACATCCCGCCGTTAGACCTGAACTCAGAAGCCCCGGAATAAGAGGTGACAGGTGACAAGCCCGGCCAAACCATCCCCGGAAGGTGAAGATAACGCCACGGTACAGCGTCTGGCGGTTGCCGGCGGAGCATTTCTGATTATCGTCCTGACCGTCATCGCGGCCATATTCCTGGCCCAGGCCGAACAGCCGGAAACACCGGTGGCGGTGCAGGAGTCGCCGGCCATCATCCCCACACCAACCCCGTTCATTCCCACGCCAACCCCGGCCAGTCTGGCCTCACCGACCCCCACTTCCCTACCGCCCATCACGCCCAGCCCATCACCAGAGCCGGCGGTTGACACGCCAACCCCGCCGCCTACGGCCACCCAGCCGGTTGTGGTAACCGTGACTCCATCGCCCACGCCGGTGGTGATTGTGGTGACCCCCACCCCCGGACCTCCCCAACCCACCGCTCCGCCCTCCGAGGGCGGCTCGTGCCAGCCGCCGGCTTCCTGGGTGGTCTATACTGTCCAGGAGGGAGACACCCTGAACCGGCTGGCCGAAAGAACCGGCTCCAGCGTCAGGGATCTTCAGAAATACAACTGTCTAAAGTCATTCACGTTGACCCCCGGACAGACCATCTACCTGCCGGAGATTCCGCCAACGCCAACCGTCACCCCCACGGCCTCAGCCACGCCTCTGCCCCAGGCCACCCCGACCCCCACCCCGGTTCCGCTGGCCCCGCAGATTGACCAGGTGGCCCCATCGCAGGTGGACCGGGCCGCGGCCGATGCCGGCTTTACCCTGACCGTCACCGGGAAGAATTTTCAGCCAACAGCCGCCGGAGTATCCGCTGGCGCATCATCATGTGTCCACGCACACCCCGTACAC
>RFJV01000604.1 GCA_003694775.1 Chloroflexota bacterium
ATCTTGTCGTCCCTGCTTTTTTATGCTTCTGTGTCGTCCGATATTTTTTTACCGGGAATGCATATGGCCGATGTCTCCCTGCCGCTACTGCCCACCTTCATCTTTGCCCTTCTGCTCCTGCTGAGCTGGGTGGGCGGCGCGGCAATGACCGCCCAGAACTTCCGGCTGGCGATGCAGGTCCAGGCCGACCTGCTGGAGCAGGTGAAGGAACTGCGAACCCGCTGTGACATTCTCCAGCAGGAGAACAACCGCCTGCGGGAGCAGAACTACGAGACCGACGCCCGTCTGCGGGTGGCGCTGAGCCGGGTGGATGAACTGAGCGCCGACCTGGCCGTTTTGCAAGATGATACGCGTACTGCTGGTTGAAGACCAGGACCCGTTTTTGTACCAGGAGATTCTCAACGCCCACAACGGGTTCGAGTTCATCGTCACCCGGCGGGGGGACAAGGCGGTCCAGCTGGCCCGGTCGGAACAGCCGGATGTCATCTTGATGGACCTGCGTCTGCCGGGGCTGAACGGCCTGGAGGCCATCCGCTGGATACGCCGCTTCGACCGGGAGACGCCCATCGTGGCGATGTCGGCCTATGTGGACCGGTACACCCGGCGGCAGGCCCTGGAGGCCGGGGCGGACGATTTCTTTGCCAAGCCGCCCCACTACGGCCGGCTGTACCGCCGGCTGGTGGACCTGGTGGCCGCCAGACCCCTGAAACAACGCCAGACGCAACAGGCCATCCTGGCGGCCAAACAGCGCCGGCTGGCGGCGCTGAAGCTCAAGGCGGCCCGGTATGGCCTGGAGACGCCGGTCCATATTCTGACCGAGATAGAGGCTCTGGAGCAGGAGCTGGCCGGAGGGGCAGAATCAATCGAACAGGAGTGAAAAGCCGGAACCGGACTTTCTTTCACCTTTTTTTCATCTTTTCTTAAGGTCAGACCCACGGTCAGTGGGGGGATTGGGGTAGCTATACGAATATGCCGGGTAAACGTCAGCTCAGGAACATACCGGACCCCGCCTACGAGTGGCTGACCGAAGACCTGATGGCCAAACTGCAAGCCATCCGACCACCCCACGTGCACAAGAAGCGGACCACCATCATCAAGCTCGCCTTCGCCCTCGCCAACAACCAGCCGGTCAAGGAAGTCTTCGACCAGCCCGACACCTGCAATGAATCCAACTGGTATATGAAGTGGCGGCACATTCCGGAGGTGGCGGCTGCGTTCGAGGCCTGCCGCCAGCGGGCATTGGACTGGGCCGACCAGGAGACCGCGGCCCTGGAGGCCCACTACCGCCGCCTGCGCCGGCGGAGCATTGCCGTCCGGGCGGCAGAAGCGCCGGATGCGCTGGCCGAGGTAATGAACGACCCGGCCCAGAAGGGGGCGGACCGGATATCGGCGGCCAACGCCCTGCTGACCTGGGCCGACCCGGAGGCCGCGGGCAAGGCCAGCCCGGCCCCGCCGCCGGCCCGGTTGGAGCAGTCGTTCAATTTGGGCGGCCTGGAGAAGCTGAGCAATGATGAACTGGACGCCCTCATCGCCAATATCCAGACAGCAGTTAGCCTCCCTGCTCCTGCTCAGGCTCCAGAAGACGAATCCGACTGAGCACCAGCCCGACCTGCTGACCTGGACCATCATCTACCGGCGCAACCTGGGGCCGGGCAAGCGGCTGGACTTTGCCCGCCATCCCTACCTGGTAGACCTGTACCGGGAGACGGCCCGGCGGGTGGTGGTCTACAAAGCCAGCCAGGTGGGGGCCAGCGAGTACCTGGTCAGCTATGCCCTGCACGCCTGCGACCGGCGGCAGGCCACGGTGCTGTACGTTTTTCCGACCGACGCCCACGTGAGCGACTTTTCCTCGGCCCGGTTTGGTCCGGCCATCGAGGCCAGCGACTACCTGGACGCCATCATCGTGGAAGGGCGGCAGAAGGCCGCGGACACGGCCCGGCCCCGCGGCGCGGACCGGGTGACGCTCAAGCGGGTGCGGGACCGGTTCATCTACTTTCGGGGCGGGCGGGTCGGCAAGGACGGGCAGGCGGCCCAGCTCAAGAGCATCGATGCGGATGTGCTCATCCTGGACGAACTGGACGAGATGGACCCCCGCGCCCCGGTCATTGCCCGCAAGCGGCTGGGGGCCAGCCGGCTGGCCGAGGAGCGGCTGGTCAGCACACCGACCTATCCGGGCCGGGGCATCCACGCCGAATGGCTGGAGTCTGACCAGCGGGAGCGGTTCATCCCCTGCCAGGCCTGCGGCGAGCGGCAGGTCCTCACCATCAACCATATTGTCACCGAGTGGGACAATCTGGGCCGGCCCGTGGCCTGGCACGGCGGCCCGGAGACGGCCTGGGCCGCCTGCCAGAAATGCGGCCGGCGGCTGAACCCCCTGGCCGGGGGGCAGTGGGTGGCCACCCGGCCAGGGCGGGAGGTGGTGGGCTACCATCTGACCCGGCTGTGCAGTCCGGCGGCGGACCTGCTGGAGATTGTGCAAAATTTGCACACCACCGACGAGACCAAACGCCGCGAGGTGTACAACCAGGACCTGGGCGAGCCGTACGTGCCCCGCGGGGGCCGGCTGACGGAAGAAATTCTGGACGACTGCCGCCGCGACTACGCCCACCTGCCCCTGCCGGGCGAGGCCCCGGTGATGGGGGTGGATGTGGGCAAGGTCCTGCACGTGGTCATCCGGGGGCCGCGACATCCGGAAACCGGCGAGACGCCCCAGCGTTTTGCCGGGGAGGTGGACAGCTTCGAGGAGCTGGGCCGCCTGATGCGGCGGTACAACGTGCGCCGGGCGGTCATGGACGCCCTGCCGGAGACGACCAAAGCGCGGGAGTTCCAGGCCGCCTGGCCGCCCGGTACGGTCTGGCTGGCCTACTACGTGGGCCAGAGGACCGGCACCCGGCGGGTGGAGCCGGCGCAGTGGGACGGGGCCAACGGGGTGGTCAACCTGGACCGCACCCGCACCCTGGACCGGACAATGTCCCGCTTTTACGACCGGCTCAACACCCTGCCGGCGTATGCCCGCGACCTGAAGGATTACTACGCCCACCTGACGGCCCTGGTGCGGGTACTGGAGGACGGGCCGGACGGCCAGGCGGTGGCCCGGTATGTGGAAACAGGGCCGGACCACCTGGCCCACGCCGAGAACTACTGCACCGTGGCGATGTCTGCCCCTGGCCCGGCCGCGGTGGCCACGGCCAGCCGGGCGGTGAATTTGCGGATTTGAGGGAACAATGAACGACATCACCCTGAAAATCGACAGCCGCGGCTTTGTCTATGCCGACGGGGTAAAAATCTGCCGGCTGGACCCCCAGCGCCAGGCCCTGTGCTTTTACGACAAGGACCGCCGCCGGGCGGAACGCCGCGGCTCCCGTGAGGTCAACGTGCCCATCCAGGCGCTGGCCCGGCTGGCGGAGGTCACAGGGACAGGTTCACCGCCCGACTGCGGCTGACCGGGGCCGGTCTGGTCTGGGCCAGCTTGTTGAAGGCGCCGCTGGTGGCGTCCCACTGGTCATCGTTGCGCCCGGCGGGGAAGGCGGTCAGCTCGTTGAGGTAGGCCGCGTTCCAGGCCCCGCGCACCAGGCGGACGTTGCCGGCCTGGGCCTGGGCCAGGAAGGGCCGGGCCCGCACCAGCTTGTCCCCGGACGGTTTATCGGTAAAAACCGGGTAGCCGGCCAGCAGGCGGACGATGGCCGCGGCGCTGTCCTTGCCGGCACTGCCTCCCTCCTGCTCCACCCAGATGTCCACGGTGTTGCCGTAGCGGGCCGCGTCTGCGGCCGCGGTCTGGTGGATAATCTGCTCCACCTGCATACTGCTCCACTGTCCCCGCACCACGTCTTCAATAAAGTAAAGGCCGCTATCGGTCCGGGCCATCAGCAGACCGACGGTGAAGTCGCCGCCGCCCTCGGTAGCGGCCCGGTCCCAGTAGCGGACCCGGCGGGCCTGGGCCGGCGCGGCCTCGACGATGGTCACCCAGTACCGCTTGAAGACACTGCCCTCGATGGGCCGGGGCACGCCCTGGTACTCGGCGCTCCAGGCCAGTTCGCCCACGTCCTGCTGGATGTCGAGCAGGGCCTGGCGGCTGAAGCGCCGGGGGCAAAGGGGGTCGCCGGGCCGGCGGCCCAGCAGGTCGGGCTGGCCGGTGGGCAGGCCCAGGAATTCGTCGTTCTCGTCCCGTTCCTTCTGGCTCTCGGCGATGGCCGGGAAGCGCAGGACGGTCCACTTATCGGCCTGCTCCTGGAGGATTTTGCCGCACAGGTCCTCCTGGTGCCAGCGGGTCATAATGATGACGATGGCCCCGTTTTCCCAGATGCGGGTGCGGAAGGTGCCCCGGTACCAGTCCCAGACTCTTTCCCTGGCCCATTCGCTCTGGGCCTGCTCCCAGCTCTGGAAGGGGTCGTCGATGATGCCCAGCCGGGCGCCGTAACCGGTGACCGGGCCGCTGACGCCCACGGCCAGCATATAGCCCCGCCGTCCGGCCAGGGTCCAGTGCTGGACGGAGCGGGAGCCGTAGACGGTGCGCACGGCGGGGAAGAGGCGGGCGAAGGCCTCGGATTCGACCACCCCGCGGGCCAGGC
>RFJV01000605.1 GCA_003694775.1 Chloroflexota bacterium
CACCACGTACTTGGGGAAAATATCCTTGGGAATAAAGCTCCACTTGACGCCGGCCGGGAATCCTGCCCCGCCGCGGCCGCGCAGGCCGGATTTTTTGACCTCCGCGGTCACCTCGTCCGGCTGTAGTTCGGTCAGGGCTTTTTTCAATGCCTCGTAGCCGCCGTGGGCCAGATACACGTCGATATCGCGGATATTTTCGATATCCCGGTGTCGAAGTAAAACATGTTCTTCTAACAGTTTATTGGTCATAACTCGCCTTTTACCGATTGATTTCAATCAGAGTCAACTGGTCGTGCTCACCCACCGGTAGCCGTTGACCCGTAGACTCGCTATACAGGCCAATCACCAACCGGTAATTGCCGCCAGGCAGGTCCGATGGTATTGGTAGTTTCAAGGTATCATCGATAATCTCACCCGGCAACCAGCCGGTAGTTGGTGCCTTTCCCTGCTGGGGAAGGGTATCAACCTGAGCTACAATCCGACCCGCTTCATCAATAAGATGTAGAAAAACCTTGTAAGAAGTCGATAACTGACGCAAAGCCTTCCACTGAACTTTTATGTTCAGGGACCGTTCTGCATCCATGTTGCTTTGGTCGATTTCAAAACCACGCAGTCGGATGATGTGACCAAAATCTACATCTACCGAATTGGCCAAAAGAGGCGCCTCAAACTGGTGTGGACGAGCCTCTACTAAAATAGGAAAGAGCAAATTTTCGGCCAGTGTTTGACTGGACTCTATGTCGACCAGCCGCAGGGCCAGCATATAAGAGCCGCCGGTGAGTGTAACCGGCAACCGCGGGCGATAGTTGGCCCGGTAGATACTACCAGACGGCCAAACAGGTGTCAAATACCCTGCCACTAAGGGTTTCGGCTGTCGATATAACGGTACAGGCTCACTATTCGGTTGTACCAGAGCCAGCAACAGACCTATATTTTTTGAAATCTTGGCGGTAGCGTGCCACCAAAAAGAAAGCGGCAAAATATCGCCCGGAGAAAGGACCGGGACGGAGTTAGTCCCTTTGAGTACCAACCCCTCTGGAAAAGTAATATCCAGCGGTTGGGGAATTTGCAGTTTTGCCGGGTCGGCCAGTGTTGGTCGGACCTCAATTTCCGCCAGACTCATCAACAGGTTGGGCCGGGTTCCCGGCGGTGGCAATCTTTCTCCGGTTTGAGCATTATAAGCGGTTAGCAGTAAACGATAATGGCCTGGCGGTATGTCGGCAGGTATGGGTAGACTAAAGTATTGGAATGAATCACTGCCGGGCAACCAAAAACGGGTCGTCAAATAATCCTTTGTACTGAGCAGTGGTTCATCGGCTCTGGTAATTTCTACGCCTTGCGAGTCAGACAAAATCAGGCTGGCATTGTAATCACCCTCTGCATTGGTAAGCAACTGCCAACGCAAGGCCACGCTGAATGTTTGTCCGGCCACAGGGGGCGTTTCTGGTACAGATTGGCCGGTAAGCCGCAATATCGCCCCAAAACTTGCATCCGTATTATCCAGCCTCGGCGGGGTTGGGTTATCAACATCAATTTCATAACTAATTACCCGGTAGCCGAACAGGTCTTCCTGTTCTACAATCCGTCCATAGAGCCCCAGCAGATACTCAAAATAACCTTTTGGGTCTACTGTTATCCGTTTCGGCATCATCAGTTTAACCGTTTGTGGGCCGGTTTCCAGCAGGCTGACCAGGACATCACCTGCAGTTTGTTCATCCATGACCGGATACAGGATAAAAGCCGGCCCGTTATATAGATAGCGCACGGTGAACAGTTCCGGACGCGTGGTCGGACTGACGTTGGGGCGGACGGGAAATATGAATGCAGTTTGCGAGTCGTCATGGCTCTCCATCCACTGCACCAACTGTACCGGAGATTTGGCAAATAAGGTGGATACAGCCTCGCTGGTCGCCCATTGTTCAAAATAGAACTTGTAGCTAAACCACGCCGAAACCCCTACTGTCAGCGCTATGGCCAGCGGGTAGACAAAAGAGAAAAGGTCCGGACGTTCCGTTCGCCCGCGTTTTGGCCATAATCTACGTGTTAATGCGAATTGTGCTGATGTTTGTAGCCCAACTGCTATCAGGATAAATGAGACTGGCTGAGCACCAACGCCTCTGCGCCAGACCTCAAAAATAAAACCCTGACTGGCTGAACGGGACGCCACGGCCGGGATAATCATCACGCCCCACCAAATCAGCAAAAACAGGTGCCCTGGCGAACGCCAATGCCATAAACTGGTCAATACTCCAACGACAAATAACACAGTGACCAATGGGTCAAACACCAGATGGTCGGTGATTCCCTGCCACAGGTAGCCGGGAATCAGCCCAAAAGTAGAGAGCATATCGATACTTGCTTCCAACAGTGAAGTGACAGACGATACCTCGTTGGTATTCACCAGTTGAAGCGGGCGTTGCAGCACCGCCGTCGGATGCAAAATAAAGAAGAGAAGCAACGGTGCGGCAACGAGAGATGCGATACCGACTGGCAATAAAAGAGATGGCTTCCAAGATAAGCGGCCGTTTCGGGTGAAATAGGTGCCTACCAGGAAAAGGACCAGAACCAAAGGAACAAAATAGCCAGGAAGGTAGCCATAAAACAGCAAGCCTAACACAACACCAGATGCAATCAGCCGCCGCTGAGATGAGTGGTTGAGATACTGCCAGAAAAGATAGAAGGCCAAAACAGACATCATCCCAACTAACGACCAGTTGGGCGCAGCGATTCGTCCCAGTCCCAACAGCCAGGTGGATACAGCAAACAACAGCGCCGCGGTCAATGCAGTTAACCGCTGGTTAATCGTGCTACCCAAATTGAGTGGTAGCTGAAGCGCGAGCTGATATATCAACACAGCCGTTGCCAGATTGACCAGGCCATTCAGCAAGCGCAATCCAACCAGACTGCGACCGAATAAAGCCATCCAGCCTGCTTCCAACCACACTGCCAGTGAACCACCAGCCAATTGGCCGGGATAAAACAGCCGCGGCCCGTACTTGAGGGTGGCAACAGCATCAGCGGCAATTTCACTCTCATCAGACCAGGGATATGCAGGCGGTACATCGCCGATTTTAAAGAGCAGGGCCGATAACACGGCCATAATAATCGTCAGAATAAATAGATAATCGAGAAAACGGCTTTGAGTGACGCGTAACATAACAACAGGCCGGGCCGAGAGAAGAGCTTTTATTCCCTGTCCCTGCTGCCTTTCACCTGCCTTTTGCCGCGTCCCGCAGACCGGCAATAATCTGGTCAATCTCTTCATCGGTGAGATTTTCGTAATATTCCAGATTTATCTGGGCCACGGGGGCTTTATTGCAGGCGGCCAGGCAGACCACCTGCTCCAGGGTAAAAAGGCCG
>RFJV01000606.1 GCA_003694775.1 Chloroflexota bacterium
ACCGTGAATATTTTGACAAGCTTCTGGCTGAAGGTGAGGAAGCCGGCATGCAGCGTATCCGGCAGGATATGGAACGGCATTCTATGGACGATATTCACGGTTATATGTCGTGGTGGGCCATGTTTGAGGATAGTTCTATCCATCATCCTGTTTCACCGATGTTGAAACAGGAGGCGAAGACCGCTAAAAAGCCAGGAATAATGCTGGATAAACCCAAGACCAAGAGCAGTGTCAAGAAAAAAGCAAAACGCAAAATGGTACAGGCGTCAAAAAAGCAACAGCGGAAGAAAAAACGGCGGCGCTGAGCCATTTGGAAAGGAAGTGAAATGCCCATAAACCGCATCATTGTCATTGTTCTGGACAGCGTTGGCATTGGCGAACTGCCGGACGCGGCCCGCTACGGCGATGTGGGGAGCAACACCCTGGGCAACATCGCTCGCGTGGTTGGCGGACTGTCCCTGCCGAATATGGAAAAGCTGGGCCTGGCAAACATCGCCCTGGTGCAGGGTCTGACACCCCAGTACCACCCCACCGGAGCCTATGGCCGCCTGGCCGAGGTGTCCGCCGGAAAGGATACCACCACCGGCCACTGGGAGCTGATGGGCATCGAAGTTACCAAACCCTTCCCCACCTATCCCAACGGCTTCCCGCCGGAAATTATGGACCGCTTCGCCGCGGAAACGGGCCGTGGCTGGCTGGGCAACTATCCCGCCTCCGGCACGGTCATCATCGAGGAGCTGGGCGAGGAGCATATGCGCACCGGCAAGCCCATCGTCTACACCTCCGCCGACAGCGTATTCCAGATAGCCGCCCACGAGGAAGTGATTCCTCTGGAGGAACTGTACAATATCTGCCGCATCGCCCGGCGCATCCTGACCGGCGAGCACGAGGTCAACCGGGTGATTGCCCGGCCTTTTGTGGGCACGCCGGGAAACTTTACCCGCACCGCCAACCGCCGCGATTTTTCGGTGCTCCCGCCCCAGCCCACGGCCCTGGACTCGCTCAAGGAGGCCGGTCTGATGGTGTACGCGGTGGGCAAAATCGAAGACATCTTCGCCGGGCAGGGCATTACCGATGCCGTGCACACTCAGGACAACATGGACGGGGTAGACAAAACCCTGGAGGCCATCCGCCAGCGCCGGGAGCGGGGTATGATTTTTACCAACCTGGTGGATTTCGATGCCAAATTCGGCCATCGCAACAACCCCCGCGGGTATGCCGACGCCCTGGAAGCGTTCGACCGGCGCCTGCCGGAACTGCTCGACGCGCTGGCCGAGGACGACCTGCTGGTGATTACCGCAGACCACGGCAACGACCCCACCACCCCCAGCACCGACCACGCCCGCGAGTACGTTCCCATCCTCATTGCCGGGACGCAGGTTCAGCCGGTCAACATCGGTGTACGGCCCACCTTCGCCGACCTGGGCGCGACCATTACCGACATCTTTGGCGTCAAGCCAACCCCGCGCGGCACCAGCTTCAAGGCGCGCATCCTGACCAATGGCAGACAGGCGTAAGCAGACCGGTCGCTGCGGGGAAGACATCGCCGCGGCCTACCTGCTCCAGAATGGCTATACCATTGTGACCCGCAACTGGCGGTGCGAGTACGGCGAACTGGACATCGTTGCCCGGCAGAGTGACGTGCTGGTGTTTGTGGAGGTCCGCACCCGCCGCGGCGACCGCTTCGGCACGCCGGAAGAGAGCATCACCCCGGCCAAACAGGCCCGGCTGGTCGACCTGGCCCAGGCGTATCTCCAGCAGTCCGGCGACCCGCCGCCCCGCTGGCGCATCGACGTGGTGGCGGTGCAGTTGGGCGCCGGAGCGGCGCAGGTCAACCATATTGAGAACGCGGTCGGGTGGGGATTCGATTGACGATTGGCGATTGACGATTGACGACCTGGCAACGTTGGCCTGAGTAGATACATTAATACTCTGAACTCACCAACTCACAAGCTCACAAACTATGTCCGATAGCGCAATCAACATTCAAAACCGAATCTTCCGGGTGGTGCAGGGCGACATCACCGAAGAAGCCGTCGATGCGGTGGTCAACGCGGCCAACGAGTATTTACAGCACGGGGGCGGGGTTGCGGGGGCCATTCGCCGGCGGGGTGGGCCGGTCATCCAGCAGGAAAGCGACGAGTGGGTGCGCCGGCACGGACCGGTGCGCACGGGCACAGCGGCCATTACCTCTGGCGGCAACCTGCCGGCAAAGTACGTCATTCACGCGGTGGGGCCGGTGTGGGGAAGCGGCAGTGAAGAGGCAAAATTAGCCAGCGCCGTGCAGAACGCCCTCTCCCTGGCCGACGAGCACGGGGTGCAGACGATTTCTATTCCCGGCATCTCGTCGGGGATTTTTGGCGGGCCAAAGGATGTGTGTGCCCGTGTCATTGTTGAGGCGGCCCGGGACTATGTGCTGGCCCACCCCAACACCAGCCTCAAGGAAATCCGCTTCTGCAATATCGACGCGCCCACCGTGCAGGCATTCATCCGGGCACTTCAATCATTGGCCGCGGCCTGACCTTCCCCGGCCAGTGCCCTGCGCAGGGCCTGCCCCAACGTTTGCAGGTTCAGCGGCTTCTGCAACCACTCCACAATTCCCACCTGCCGCCACCGGTCAACGTCCCGGCTGGCATCCATCGGGTAGCCGCTCACGGCGATAATCTTTACCCCTGCCTGCCGGGCCGAGATGGTCTGGGCCAGCTCCAGCCCGCCCATTTCCGGCATGGTCACATCGGTCAGCACCAGAGCGATGTCGTCGCCGTGAATCTGGAACAGCTCCACGGCTTCCGCGCCGTTTTTGGCTGTTAACACCCGGTAGCCCAGGTGGGTCAGCATGGCGCGAGTAATGTCCAGCACCGTGGGGTTATCCTCTACCAGGAGAATCAGCTCATTTTGGCCGGCAATTTGTCCTGCTCCGGCCCCTGACGAAAGCGGCTGGACCTGTTTTTCCGGGTAATAGGGCAGGTAAATGGTAAAGGTGGTGCCCTGTCCCAGCCGGCTGTCGGCCAGGATGAAGCCGTTATGCTGGGTGATAATGCCGTAGGCCTGGGCCAGCCCCAGACCGGTACCTTTCCCCACGGCCTTGGTGGTAAAGAACGGTTC
>RFJV01000607.1 GCA_003694775.1 Chloroflexota bacterium
CGGGCCAATATACCGGGCGGTGCGTACAGTCTGATTCCGGGCGCGGATGAAAACAGTTTAACCGCAGATGCCCCCAAACAATTTACGGATACTGTATCCCCTACCTGTGGTAAAGGGTATTATGTGGTGGCCGTTTATCTGGATGTACAGGGAAATAAACGTGAGTCGCCGGCCAGCTTAAACAGTTGGTACAGCAGTCCCTGTCCGTGAGGAAAATATGGGAGGAAAGGTATTCAAACGGTTAACCGGTCTGACATTCACAGCCTTTTTGCTGGTGCTCCTGCCCTGGTTGGTGATAGTCTCTGGGGCAAATGCCTGGAATTCTGCCCCAGAAACAGCCGGGCCATCGCGGCAGGGGCAGAATGCACCGCAAAAACAGCCTTTGATTTCGCTCGACCAGGCGGCTTCGGCTACGGTTTACAACGGTGACTGGCTGACCTATACCTTAACGGTTAACAAAGCAGACTCGTTGGTGCTCAAGGAGCTGACGGTAGAAGATGTCATTCCGGCAAATATCTTTTCCCAGGTGGAATGTCTGACCGAAGTTGGCAACTGCACCTTCATCACTGCCTCAACCGTCATTACCCCTCGATTGGGTCCGCCAATTATCATTGAGCGTATACAAGGAGTCCGCTGGTCTTTTACCTCTACCACCGCCCTAACCCAAACGTTTCCTTTGGTCCTCCAGTTCAGAGGGCGGGTGCTGTGCCAGCCCGCGGGGACGGTTTTTGCTAATCAGGCCTCTCTATCTTACCAGACCGGCAGTGGAGAAACAGGTTTTGAACTGAGCAATCCGCTTCTCTGCAGACTAGCGTGGCAGAACAGCCGTTATCCCTGTCGGGGCAGTTTACCGTTGCCTCTGCACCGGATTTCTGCACCCAGGATGGCCCCGTTGGCGGCGTAATGGATATGGATTGGGGTGATTTTGATAACGATGGCAACCTGGATGTGGCCCTGGCAACGTGGGATACAGGCGTTACAGTCTACCGCAATCAGGGCCAGGGACAGTTGAGCAAGTTTTGGCAAGATACCAGCCAGGAAGCCCAAACAGTGGCTTGGGCCGATTTTAACGGGGATGGTTATCTGGAACTGGCGGTTGGGGGCGAATATACCAATACAATTAGCCCGACGCCGGATGGAGGCACCTATTCCTGGACCGGCAAAAATTATCTGTATCGCTACAACAGCAGTACAAACAGCTTTACAGAATATGACCAGTTCGATACCAACGACGGTGTTTGGCGGATTGCCCCGGCAGATTTTAACGGCGATACATTTCCCGACCTGGCGGCGGTGAATTTCTGGGGAGGCTGTACGGCCCATCTCTTTATCAACGACAACACCGGCAGATTCAACCGCAGTGACCCCGGCAGTACGGCCCAAAGCTTCTGTTTGCTGGACCCACCTTATGATTTTTCCTCTGCTCGCACATACAGCACCGCCTGGGGAGACCAGGATAACGACGGCGACCCGGACCTGGCCCTGGGAACAGTCATTCCTGGTTCTAATGAGACCTGGATTCGGGTGTATCTGAACAATGGCGGCGTACTCACCCGGACCAATCTGGTCAATGTGAATGTTCTTTCCCCTGATACTTCGGGGGCTTTGCCGTTACCGTTGGATATGGCCTGGGGAGACTACGACGGAGATGGAGACCTGGACCTGGGGGTAGTTTTTGGCTACTCTTCCTTTTTATACCCTTTGTACGGTCTTTCTAACGGCATTTTGCAGGTATATCGAAATGAAGGGGGAAGCTTTTCCTTATTTTATGAGGATACATTTGATTATGCCCTGACCGCACTGGATTGGGCCGATATCGATGGCGACGGAAAGATAGAGCTGATAATTGCCCCGGATAACAATTTCCCCTTTGTCTACCGCTATACCGGCACCACATTCCAGATGGCTCAGAGCCTGAATGTTCCCGCCGCAGGAGGGGTGTTTGCCATTCGGGCGGTTGATTTTGATGCCGACGGCGACCTGGATGTGGCGATGACAAATACAGAGGATATGAGCTGGCTTTTCAGCACCTATGCCCCTTTTCTGTCTCCGGTAGCCAAAGGGCTGGTGGGGGCCTTTAAAGCCTATAACGTAGATTGGGCGGATATCGACAACGACGGTGATTTTGATTTACTCTACGGCACCAGCAATAACAGCATCGTGAATGTCAACCGGGGTGATGGAACGTTTGATACCAGCTTCACTTTTTCTCCCAATCCCAATGCCCACTATGTAGCCCTGGGAGATGTAACCGGTGACGGTTATCCGGAGTTAGCCATTGCCCAGGCCATTTCCTCCCGGAATATGCTTTACCAGAACACCAGCGGCACCTTTTCTACCCTGCCGGTTTGGCTGTCTGGCGTTTACGACCGTACCACTGACCAGATGTTTGTCGATGCCAATCAGGATAACCTGGGCCGACTCGATTTGCTGGTCGGCAATAACGGCGACCCGAACCGGCTGTATATCAACCAGGGGAGTATGCTCAGCACCACCCCCTCCTGGCAGTCTGTTCTGCCCAATTCCACTTATGATGTAGCCTGGGGATATTTTGATGACGATATTCTGCCGGACCTGGCCGCCGCCGATGACGACAATGGCGTGCATATCTATCGGAATACGGGTTATGATGGATTTGCCGTTGCCCAAACCTTACCTGTATCAGCCGCGCGGAGTGTAGCCTGGGGTGATTACGATGGCGACGGCGATATGGACCTGGCTGTAGGCCGCAACAACCAGCCTAACCTTTTGTACCAAAACACCGGCGGCTCCTTGAGCCTGGTCTGGACCGCGCCGGTAGCACGCCAGACAACCAGCCTGGCCTGGGGAGATTGGAACAACGATGGCGACCTGGACCTGGCCGTGGGTAATTACGGCCAGCCAGACCAGGTATACGACAACGTGGACAGTACACCGGACCAGGTCAACCTGGCCTGGCTGTGGCAGGCCGCAGAGAATTATCTTACCACCGACGTGCACTGGGTAGATTACGATAACGATGGCGATTGGGACCTGTCGCTTAGTCAAGAGGGTACTCTCCAGCCCAACGGTATTTATGAAAACACATTTGCCTCCGCGGCCCATCTGGTTGATAACTTTGCCGACCGGCTCTTAACCCCCCGCGTGGCCTCTTATGTCCATATCGGTGGAAATGGCTTGCAGAACCGGCTTTTCAGCCGGGCCAACCTGGCTGTTTCCTCTTCTCTAACCATTCCTCTGACCATTACCGTTTTCGACCCGGATACCTCCCGCCTGCCGACCACGAATTTGTCCGGAAACCAGGTAAAAGTGCTGACCTACCAGTACTCGCTGGACGGTGGAGGGTTGTGGTATCCCGCTACGGTGACACCGGTCTTAACCAGTTTCCAGACCTCTCGGCAGGGGACAGCATATACCGTGCAGTGGCAGGCTGGTCAGGATATAACCCGGAACACCCCCAACCAGGCCGTCAGCGATGATGTACGCTTCCGGATTACCGTCAGCCAGGAAAACGAGCCGCTGTTGCCCTACCAGATAGCCGGGCCGGTTCAGCGTGTTTATGCCGCGGCGATAAGTCCCCGGTTTAGAATCAGGAACGTTAGCTGTATCTGGCCTGAAGGAGCCTATATTGTCAGTATACAGCCGCCGTCTCCGATTTCTGTGGGGACAAAAGTTCGCTTTTGGGGGGCCGTACAGCAGTGGGACTACCATAACAGCGGCATTACATACACGTGGAATTTTGGAGATGTTATCTCAGACGGCGAATTTATGGACCATACCTACACCACGCCGGGAACATACGTAGTCACAATGACTGTTACCCAGCCTCCTTGTCCCAACACCCGTCCCGACTTTGTGACCGCTACCGTGGTGGTTACGGGAGGGTCCGCTTTATCTACCTATACGGTCTACCTGCCTTTGGTACAGAAGAATGGCGGTACTGCCGGCACTTCTCTGGATACCGGTACATCGCTGTTCCCGTTAGAGGTGAAAGCGGGCGCGCCATCTCAGGTAACCGGTTTGCGGGGCGAAGCAGGTCCTGCCGGCACCACTCTGTCCTGGCAGGCGGTCTCTCCCCCAGAAACAGTGCTCGGCTACCGGGTCTACCGGGCAAAAATCGGGGTGACGGCCTATGAACGGGTGGCCGACCTGCCGGCCTCGGTGACTTCTTTTACCGATGATACAGTTGGGTGCGGCTATGGGTATTTTGTCACTGCCTATAATTCTGCCAGCGAGTCTTATCCCAGCACGTCCAGCTTTTATGGGCCGCCGTGTGAATAACAGCTAAACCCCCTGGTCACAACTCACGGTTCGCTCATTAGTAGTCCCCCCTTTGAGTGTTGGTAAATTTTTTTGAGCGTCACCCTACCCTCACCCTCCCCCCACCCTCTCCCTCTCCCGCATCAACGCGGGAGAGGGAGAGGGTGGGTGAGGGCCTGCTCTCGACCCTATCAACACTTTACAGGGTGACTACCCGGTTTCAATGCCTCGCGGTTCTCCCGGTACACCAGCACATCACCCACATCCGTATCGAACCCGCGCCGGCGCAGTTCGGTGATGATACCGACCAGAACGTCGCTTCTGGTAGGGTGAATCACAGTGCGGTTGCATCATCGCTGAATATGTCCCCGTCGGAGTATGGTCACCGGCTGAAACGGTTGCGGTGGGCGGGGCAGAAAAACCTGGCAGGATTATCTATCTGGCCTATCAAGAAGCGCCTGACCGAGACGGGAATACCACGCTCCACGGTATGCAGAAAATTTTTCGCTCTGCCAGATAATTGTCACCGCTTCCGTATTTTGCTTGACGAATCCCGCCAAACTGTGTAATATGCGCTCGCTTTGCCCCGCGTTGGCGGCAATGCTTAACAAACAATAAAAAGGAGAGTTTATATGAACAGGGTAATCACAAAATGGAGTCCGGCTCTGGCCGTCCTGTTTGCCCTGGTTGCGGTCGCAGTGACGGCTTGCGCCGGCCCCTCAACCCCCACCCGGCTGGTTTACGGCCTTACCCTGGC
>RFJV01000608.1 GCA_003694775.1 Chloroflexota bacterium
CCCCCTCCCCTCTCCCGCCGGCGGGAGAGGGGAGGGGGGAACCCGCCGTTAAGGCGGGTGGGGGTGGGGTGAGGGGCATTGACGACCAGAGTGCTGAACAGTTACTTTCTTTGTATAAAACATTGTGGGGCGACATTAATGTCGCCCCACAGATTTGCCTATAGAATATCCGCCTCGCGGGCCGCTTTCTGAAGCATGAACAGCAGGGTTTCAAACTCCTGGGTGCAGGCCGGGCAGTGATTCAGGTGCTGTTGTACCGAAGGCAGAAGCTCTGCCGGGTCTGCCCCCTCTAACAGCAGGTCGGCGTACTGGTCCAGGAGGTTGAAACATTCCAGACAGGTAATCTCGTATTCCTCGGTTTCCAGGGCTGTTTTCAACAGCACCTGCCATAATTTATCGGCCATCGGCATTATCCCGCCAAAAAGATTTTACCGTTTCTCTTATCTATCTGACGTATCGCCTGCGAAAATCTTACCCCGGCGTACGGCTAAAAAGGTTTAGAATATAATCGGTGCTGAATCCCAAGGCCAGCAGACGGTTTTTCAGCTTCAGCCGGGCATCGTGCATAATTTTGTAGATATTGTTGACATTGGTATCCAGCAGACGGGCCACCTCGGCCATAGGGATGTGCTGAATCTGCACCGCGGCCATCACCTGCCGCTGGCGTTCGGTCAGGTCGTTGTTGAGCACGTCTACAATGGCGGCCCACACCTGCTGGCGCTCGCTCTGGGTGTGCGGGTCAGGTGATTGGGTGCTGTCGCCGCCCAGTATCTCCTGGAGCGACATGCCGGCCTCGGTCAGGGCATCCAGCGACAGGTCGCGCCATTTGGACCGGCGCAGTTCGCTGATGGTCAGGTTGGCGGCAATTTTGGTTGCCCAGGTGGTAAATTTGCTTTTACCCTGAAAGGTATGCAGGTTGTTTTGTATTTTCAGCAGGGCCTCCTGCACAAAATCCTCGCTCATCTGGTCCAGTTCCGCATCGGCCAGGTTGCCCAGGTCACTGCGGGTACGCAGATAGCCCAGCACCCCCCGCTTGAGGAAACGGCGCAGGTCTGCCAGAGCTTCTGCCTGCCGGGGGCCATCATCCTGAAGTGCCTCCAGCCACATTGCGTTGGTTCGTTCCATACTGTACTGCCCTTTCAGCGGTTTTCAACCCTCCCACCGGAAAACCACGCTTACCATTATAGCTACTCTACCCGCACAGGCCAACTTTCCAGCACCACGTGGTCGCCAATCACCTGCCCGTTTTCCACCACCGGGAGGCGGGAAAAATCGTTGGGGTCGTACAGGCCGATTTCCAGGCGGAAGACCTGGCCGGGGACGGCAAAGCCGGGAATCTGCAGGCGGTAGCCGTCGGTCAGGTATTCGCCGGGCCTCCAGCCCAGGGTGGGGAACTGCCCGCCGCCCGGAATCTGGTCCTGCTGGGCCACAATCCGGTTCGACTCGTCCAGCAGGTGGACGAACACTTTCCAGTTCTTCTCAAACGGCCCGACAGCCTGCCAGTAGAGGGTCAGCGGCAGGGGGTCGCCCGGCTGGAGCGGGTCGAGCGGCATATCCAGGCCGACCAGCCGCGCCCGTTCCCCAAACTCCACCGACAGGGGAATCTGCGGCGCGGGCGGGTCAAAATTCCGGGGACGGTCAACCACGGTGATGGCAGTCAGGGGCAGAGAATCCTGCCCGCGGACGGGCAGACGGGTACGGTCGGCGGCCAGCAGGCCGGTGCGGAGATAGTACACCCCCGGCAGAAGTGCCCCCGGAATGGGCAGGTCGTGCGGGTCGCGCAGAAGGTCGCCCCGACGCCATTCTTCGGCAGGGCGCAGAGGCGGGCGCTCGTACCAGCCAACCTGGCGTCCGGTTTCGTCCTGCAGTTCTAAAAAGACCAGCAGTGGGCCGGGCGCGTCGTCCAGAGCCTGCCAGAACAGGTTGACCGCCGCAGTTTCACCCACCCGGAACGGCCCATCGGCGATGCTGAAGCCCACCAGCCGGGCCGCGGGACCAAAATCGGCATTCAGGGGGACCTGCACCGGCAGAGCCGCCGCGCCAACCGGCGGGTCGGGCAGAACCACGGTCACATCGGCCAGGTGCAGTTCTGCGGCCTGCGGCTGGCCCTGCGCGTCGAGCACATCCAGTGGGTGGGCATCGCTGACCCGGCGCACGCTGAGCAGAAGGCGATACACACCGGGCGGCGTGCCGGCTTCGACAAGCAGGCCGTGCCGGTCGGTCAGGCTGGCCCCGGCGGGCAGGTCGGTAAAATGGGCCAGGCCAGCCTGGGGATGACTGTCGCGGCTGGCCCAGGTGCGCCCCTGCGCGTCGACCAGCCGCAGATTGACCCGGTACTCGCTTCCCAGGCTGTTCAGCTTGCGCCACCGGAGCTGAACCGGGATGACCCCCCGCCCGGAGGGGTAATCGCCCGCGCCCACGCGGGCCGCTTCCAGGGCCAGCCGGTCGCCAAAATTGGCAGTGGGGGCATCAACCAGGGGACGGGCCGTGCCCGCGGCCAGAGTCAGCCGGGTCTGGGGGCCGTACCATTTCAGCAGGGCCGGGAAGCCCAGTTGGGCGATGGTTTCTTCGGCTTCGTCCTCCCACAGATGGCCCAGCGTCTGGTGGGCCGGGAACCACAGCCGCGGCGACTCCTGCAGAATGGCCGCCAAGTCTGCCTGCCGGCTGGTCTGTCGGGACGGGCCGGCCCAGCCCTCACCCCACCCCGGCACTTCAAACAAGCGGGGCCGGGGGGCGGGAAGGTAGGCATAGTAGTAGCCCAACTGCCACTGGTAGCTTGCCAGCAGGGTATCCTGGGGCGCGGCGCGGGCGGCAATATCCCGCAGGAGGGGACGGTAGTCGGCCTCCGGGTAGCGGGGAACGGTGTAGTAGCCGGTCAGGCTGACAGCCAGAATCAGGAGCATGGGGATAGCCGTCCCCGCGGCCAGCAAAGGGGTTCTGCGCCACAGCCAGGCCATCCCTGCGGCCAGCAGAAGCCACCAGGCCGGTCCGGCCAGCAAAAGAGTGCGCTCGTAATAGGGCGGGGTGAAGGGGTAGGCCAGGTTGATGGCAAACCCGGCCAGCAGAGGGACCAGGAGATACAGCCCCAGGTAAAGCTCGCGGCGGGCACGGAAGGCCGCCAGCAAGCCCAACCCGGCGATAACCAGAAAAGGCAGGGCCATCCAGGCGTAGGGGCGGAGCAGAGGGGCCAGGTGTCCAATGCTGAAGGCCACCAGGTGGTCGCCCACGTAGCGGGCAAACCCCAGCGCGGCGTATCCCTCCACGGCCCGCTTGTTCTGCACATAGCTGACCAGCCGCGGACCGGCATACAGCCCCCACGGCAGGTACAGAATTCCGGCCAGTACAAAGGGCCGGAGCCGCGGCCACAGGGACCGCCGTTCGCCGGGGCGCAGGAGCGCGTACAGGACTTGGAACGCCAGCACAAACACGGCATAATACATGGTGTACAGGGCCGCGGTGATGGTCACAACGTAAACGACCCGCCAGCGCGGCACGCGGGCGCGGGCAAAAGCATACACCGATAGCGCGGTCAGCAGGGTGACCAGCCCGTACATCCGCACTTCCTGGGCGTAGTACACGGCCATCGGGGTGGTGGCGGTCACCGCCGCGGCGGTGACCGCGGCGCGGTCGCCGAACAGCCGGCGGCCCAACAGGGCGCACACCGGAACCAGAAGCGTGCCGGCCAGGACGGAAAAAAAGCGGGCCAGCTCCGGCCCCGGCCCGGTCAGGGACAGCCAGGCCTTGAGCAGAAGGTAGTAAAGCGGCGGGTGGATGTCTACCGCGGTCAGGGCGACCAGCCGCGGTACAGACTGCACAGCAAAGTAAAAGCTCCACCCTTCATCGCCCCACAGAGGCTGAAAGCCAAGCTGTTGGACGCGCAGGCCAAAGCCCAGCAGAATGAACAGCAAAATCCAGGGCCTGGGATTCAAACGGTGGTGTTGGGTTCGATGGGTTATCTGCATCGCCGGTTGATTGCACACGAGTGGTTGATTGTCACCGGGTGATTATACCCCATTCGGAGAACATGACGAAAGTGGCCCGCAATTTTACACATTTTTTACAACTGCGTAATACCAGGCTTACAATTGGGGAGTAGATTGGGGATTAGAGATTGGAGATTGGAGATTAGAGATTTGGAGATTAAACGCTTTACTAACTCTCCAACTCCCAAACTCTCTAACTCATAAACTCATTAACTCTCCAACTGTCAAACTAACCAACTCTCAGGAGGAAAACAATGCGAACGAAGAGTTTGAAGAATCGGTTGCAAACACTGGTCACGGCGCTGGTTTTGTCTGGGGTACTGGCGGCGATGTTTGGGCTGGTCCTGCCGGCTGAGCCGGCGTCGGCGGCGGGGTTTTCGCCCCGGCAGGTCGAGCAGACCACCCTGTACCAGCAGGACGAGAAGACCGGCAAACGGGTGGAAAAACTGCTGGAGCGCATCCGCAAGTTTATCGACCGGCAGGAAGAGCGGCTGAACCGCTCCGACAGGATAGTGGAACGCATCAACGAATGGATTGACAAACTGCAGGAACGGGGCGAAGACACGTCGGACCTGGAAGCGGCAGTAGCCGAATTTGAGGCTCAGGTGGAAGTGGTCCGGGGCAAGCTGGACGACGCCCGTTCCCGGCTGGATGAGATTGACCCCACCGCCGGTAAAGACGAGCTGAAGCAGGGCCTCAAAGATGTCCGCGACATCCTGAAAGACGCCAGAAAAACCGCACGAGAGGCGGTAAAAAACCTGCGAGAAGCCATCCGGGAATACCGGCAGGCCCACCGCCCCACCGGGGATGACAGCACCACGAACTAGGAAAACTGCCAATCCACCGTGACAGTGCACCCGCCAAAGAGGCTGAAAATCCGTAGGGCGACTTCAGGTCGCCCTACGAATGCTGTTTCTTAAAGGAGCCATCGATGATGAAGAAGCAAATCGTATTCATTCTGTCCGTTCTGCTCATTGTCCTTGTCCTGACCACCGCCTGCCGCACAGACCGCGGCAGGAATGCACCGTCTGTTCCCCAGCCGCCGGCCGCGGCCACAGCGGTCAAGCCACCGGCCAGCACCGACAGCGCCGACCCTGGCGAGGCGATTGAGCAGGAACTTCAGCAGTTGGAGCAGGAGTTTGAACAGGACGAAGTGCCGGAAGAATAGCCAAACAAGCAATCAGAGCATAAGGATGCCCCGGTATAGGTCTGCCGGCCCCCGCTTTGGGTGTATTTCATTTTTGGGGCGAATTTTGATTGGCGGTAGGGCCGGCATCCCTATGCCGGGCCCATTTTCTGGGGCATAGGGATGCCCCAGCTAC
>RFJV01000609.1 GCA_003694775.1 Chloroflexota bacterium
CTACTTATTATTACAATGTTCGGGGGGAAAAGTTTCGCGGGGTGGTTAAAACGTAAAACGTAACCCGTAATTTTCGTCCTTACGTTTTACGCCTGCGTGCCGGGAAAAAGGCCGGTTTCAGAAACCGTTCGCCAAACCTGAACAGTTACGTCCTGCTCACCAGCATCGCCTGCGACGTTAGTTATTCGTGAATTCGTGTTTTATTCGTGGATGGGGGAGTAGATACAAGGCGACATTAATATCGCCCAACAGCGCGGTCAAAATTTATACGGGTTGGTAAAGACAATGCCCTGGTCTATCCATCCCCGGTTTCAGACCCAGGCAGGACGTGAATTCCTTCTCGCGGTAGTGTCAGCTTCACCTCGGTCCCAACCGGTGGGGCGGTTCCGTCCATCTCAAAGCTCAATTCAATTCCGCTGGCGTGGCGGACGGTCAGGCGGTAGTGCGCTCCTCGAAATGAACGTTCGACGACCTGCCCGTGCAGGAGATTGGGTCCCTGGGCCTCTGCTTCGGCCAGCCTGACAGTATCTGGATGCAGGAGCAGGGTGACGGTTTCGGCGCCGCGCAGATGTTCCGGCAGAACCCACAGCGTGCCGATAGGGGTATTGACCCGCCCTGCCCCGGCATCGACCACGTGGCCCGGCAGGAGGTTGCTCATCCCCAAAAAGCGAGCCACAAAGGGGCTGGCCGGTGCTTGATAGACCGCCTCCGGCGCTCCTATCTGCTCCACTCGCCCTTGCTTCATAATGGCTATCCGGTCGCCAATGGCAAAAGCCTCGCTCTGGTCGTGCGTAACGTACAGCGCGGTCAGGCCAATCCCTTTCAGAATGTGCCGCAGTTCGTTCATCAGCCGCTCGCGCAGGGCGCGGTCCAGCGACCCCAACGGCTCGTCCAGCATCAGCAGTCGGGGACGGGGGGCCAGACTGCGAGCCAGGGCCACCCTCTGCTGTTCTCCCCCCGACAGTTCGTGAATGGGGCGGCTTTCGAACCCTTCCAGGCCGACCAGGGCCAGCACCTCGCGCACACGCTGGCGCACCGCGGCCCGCGGTAGCCCGGCCATCCGCAGTCCAAAGGCTACATTGCCGTATACATCTTTATGGGGAAACAGGGCGTATTCCTGGAACATCAGCCCAATGCCCCGTTTGTGGACCGGTACGCCGCGCAGGTCTGTCCCCCCCAGGCGTACGATACCTTCATCGGCCTGCTCCAGGCCGGCGATGATACGCAGGAGGGTGGTTTTGCCGCACCCCGACGGTCCCAGCAGGCACAAAATTTCCCCCTCGGCCACGCTGAAGCTCACCTGCCGCAGGGCGGGGGTTTCCCCGAATCTCTTGCTGACCTTTTGGACTTCCAGCATCATCCCTCGCTAAAATTCTCCCACTTCTCCCAGCCGGAAACGTTCGATAGCCACAAAAGCCACCACGCAGACCAGCATCAGCAGGGTGCTCATCGCCAGCGCCTGCCCCTGATTCAGCGGGCCGGGTTGGCTCAAAAAGCGCTCAATGGCGACGGGCATCGTGGGGTACTCCGGACGGGCAATGAGCGACGTGGCGCCAAATTCACCCATTGAGACCGTAAAAGCAAACGCCGCCCCGACCAGCATAGCCCGGCCAATGATGGGCAGGTCTATCTCCAGCCAGACCCGCCACGGCGGTGCGCCCAGTGTTGCCGCCACCTCACGCCAGCGAGGGTTCATCCCCCGCATCGCCGGGAGGAGGGCACGGACAACAAACGGCAGGGCGACCAGGGTATGGGCCAGCGGGATGAGCCAGGGCGACGTACGCAGGTTGAGCGGCGGCTTGTCCAGGGCAATAATGTAGCCAAAGCCCAATGTCACCGCCGATACGCTCAAAGGAAGCATAAAAATAGAATCCAGTAAAGCCGGCACCCCTTTGCCGGCTCGCCGCGCAGAATCTGCCGAGGTGAGCAGACGCGCCGCCAGCGTGCCCAGAACCAGGGCCAGGGCCACGGTCAGCAGGGCAAAGTACACGGAGTTGCTTATCGCCTCAACCGGCGGCACAAACAAAATGGAGCCGCGCCGGTTGACCCCCAGTTCATGGTAATAGGTCAGTCCATAGCCGGCGGTGGTGGAAAGGGAGCGTTCAATCAGTGCCAGCAACGGCGTGACCAGCATCATTACGATGAGGCCAACGTTCACCGCCACCAACAGCCGGGCGCGGCGGCTCCGGGGGCGGCGTTGGGTGGCGGTGCGGGGACGCAGGTCCAGCGGTACGGTGGTGCGGGCTTGCAGGCGGGTATAGAGCCAGATAAGCACGGTGTTGAACAGAATTTGTATCACGGCCAGGGTGGCGGCCACGGGCAGGTTCAAAAAGTAGGTGGTCTGATAGTAAATTTCGACTTCAATGGTAGCCAGGCCCGGCCCCCCCAGCAACAGCACCACCCCAAAACTGGTAAAACAAAAGATAAAGACCAGCAGTGCCGCCGCCGCAATGACGGGGGTCAGCAGAGGCAGGGTCACATGCCGAAAGACCTCCCAACGCCCTGCCCCCAGTACAGCCGCGGCCTCTTCCAGACGTGGATTGAGGTTGGCCCAAAAGCCTCCCACCAGCCGCAGAACCACCGCATAGTTGTAAAAAACGTGGGCAATCAAGATGAGGACCAGCGTATGGCGCAGGTCCAGAGGTGGTTGGTCCAGCCCAAACAACAGCATCAGCAGATGGTTGACCCGCCCTTGAGGTCCCAGCAAGGCCCGAAACGCGGCGGCCACCACCACGGTGGGCAGGACAAAGGGCACTGTACTCAAGGCCCGGAGAGCACTCTTGGCCGGGAACCGGTAGCGGGCAAAGACATACGCCCCCGGCAGACCCAGCGCCAGCGTCAGCACTGTAGAGAGTGCCGCCTGCCAGATGGTGAACCAGATGACGTGCCGGTAGTACTCATCGCCGAGGACCGTGCTCACTGCCGAGAGGTCTGGCCTCCCCTGCGGTGCAAAGCTGACCCACAGGATGGTCAGCAGAGGATAGAGCAGAAAAAGCACCAGAAACAGGAGAGGCAGGGGAAAGAAGAGAAGAGAAAGGGGGAGATTAGAGTAGGGTTTGGCTGATAGCTTTTCCCGCATGTCTGACCTCCAATCTGCCCCCTGTTTACCCACCTGTCAGCTTGCCTGTTCTACCGCAGGACGGTCTTCGTCCACTGCTGGATCCACGTTTCGCGGTTGGCCTGAATGGCGGCCGCGTCTACATAGGCCGGCTCGGCAGGCCGTTCGGCCCATTGGTAAAAGTCGGGCAGGGCGGCGTCGGCCAGCGCCGGAAAGACAAACATCTGGACGGGAATGTCTTCCTGGAAGCGCTGGCTGAGCATAAAGTCTACCAGCTTTTCGGCCAGGTCGCGGTTCTGGGTGCCGGCCAGAATGCCCACGAATTCAATCTGCCGGAAGCAGGAACCCGCGCCCAGCACGTTGCCGGTGGGTGGTTCGCTCAGCTTGCCCTCGCTAAAATAGACTTCGGCGGCGGGGCTGGTGGCATAGCTAACCACGATGGGGCGGTCGCCCTCGCCGGCCCAGGTAGACTGGCCCCAGTAGGCGTCTTCCCAACCGGAAGTGACCAGCACGTCGTTGTCGCGCAGGGCGGCCCAATAGTCCAGCCAGCCCTCCTCACCAAAATGTCCGATGGTCGCCAGCATAAAGGCCAGCCCCGGTGACGAAGTGGCCGGGTTTTCGACCACCAGCAATCCCTTGTACTCTGGCCGGGTCAGGTCTTCCAGTTTGGCGGGTGGGGTGAGGTTATGTTCCTGGAACCAGGCGATATCGTAATTGAGACACACATCCCCATAGTCCACCGGGAGCAGACGGTGTTCCGGGTCCAGCTCCAGCTCGTCGGGGATGCCTTCCAGCGCGGGCGAGGCATAGGGTTCAAAGATGCCGGCTTCTAACGCCCGGCTCAGGAAAGTGTTGTCCACCCCGAAAAAGACATCGGCCAGGGGGTTGTTCTTGCTGAGGATGGCCTGATTGAGAGCGGCGCCGGCGTCGCCCGAAGGCAGAAGCTCAATCTTGGCGTTGTAGGTGTTTTCAAACTCGGCGATGACTTCCTCGCTGGCGGCAAAACTGTCGTGCGACATCAGACGGATGGTGCGCGGGGCGGTCGGTGTGTCGGTGGGCGGGACTGGGGTAGGAGATGGTTCGACCTGCGCCTGGCTGGCCGGTGTGTCGGTGGGTGGGACTGGGGTGTCGGTGGGGTTGGCCCCTCCGCAAGCCGTGAGCAGTAAGATAAATACCAGGATGAACAATAGTTTACGCATACAGGACCTCCTTAGTTTGTGCTGATGGGGTGGGCCAGGTGAGCGCAGAGCAGGAGGCCGTCTTCAAAACCACCGCTGTGGGTTTGGCGCGGCGAGGACATGGCTTTCGTCCGGCGCCGGTTTCCCAGGAAAATGTGGAAGACAGTACCACCAGATTGGCCGTAAATGCAGACAAACAAAAACCACCCTCCGCCGCGGTCGGGTGGCACTGCTGGGCCATCGCTTCTCCCTCCGCTGGCATTACCCAGGTCAGGTTCAACGGGTCGGCGCCGGTTGGTTTGACAGACGCCCTCTCAGCCTGGTTCACCCAAGCTCCCCAGAAAAGATTGGTTTTGCCCCAGATTTTGGGAGCAATTGGTAGTATAACACGGTGCGCCGGATGCGTCAAAAACTATACAGATATGATATGGAGCAGTACCTGGTGGGGGCGTTTCATTTTTTTGGCAACCGGAGCCGTCCACGAATTTTTCTCACGAATACTCGAATACACGAATATACGAATGTACGATGTAGAAAAACATTCATACATTCGTAATTTCATGTTGTATTCGCGGACGGCCAGAAACGCAAAATCCATCCTCAGCCCTGCCGGGACAGGCAAAAATTTGAAACACACCCGTACCTGGTGGGTTTGTCCAGAATTTTAGGAATTCTGGACAAACCTGGGGGGGATTCGCCCAGCAGAGCTGGATGCTTCGCGAGGGGGAATCCCCCCGCACCCCCCTGTCTGTC
>RFJV01000610.1 GCA_003694775.1 Chloroflexota bacterium
CCCCTACCAGCCGGAAGCCAGCCAGGGCACGCTCCAGGCCATCTTTGAATACCAGAGTATGATGGCCGAACTGACCGGCATGGAAGTGGTCAACGCCTCACACTACGACGGGGCCACGGCCCTGGCCGAGGCGGCGCTGATGAGTGTCAACGTGAGCCGGGGCAAACGCACCAAAGTGCTGGTCTCGCCGAACGTCCATCCCCAATACCGGGAAACCCTGCGCACCTACATCCAGGGGACAGACATCACCGTGTTTGGCGACGACAACCCGGACAACGACCTGGCCGCGCTCAAAAATCTGCTCGACGACCAGACCGCCTGCCTGATTGTGCAGTGGCCCAACTTCTTTGGCGAACTGGAGCCGCTGGACGGCCTGGCCGAGGCGGTCCACGCCGCCGGCGCTCTGCTGGTAGTCCACATCGACCCCATCAGCCTGGGCCTGCTCAAGCCGCCCGGCGCCTACGGAGCCGACATCGTAACCGGCGAGGGACAGAGCCTGGGGGCGCAGATGAACTTTGGCGGCCCTTACCTGGGTATCTTTGCCACCACCAACAAGCTGGTGCGCAAGATGCCGGGCCGGGTGGTCGGCCAGACGGTGGATACCGAGGGCCGGCGGGGCTTTGTGCTGACCCTCTCCACCCGCGAACAGCACATCCGCCGCGAAAAGGCCACCAGCAACATCTGTAGTAACGAGGGGCTGATTGCCCTGGCCGCGGCCATCTATATGGCAACAATGGGCAAACAGGGAATGCGCAAGGTGGCCGAGCTGTGCTACCACAAGGCCCACTACGCCGCGAGCCAGATTGATGCCCTGGACGGCTACCAGGTGGTCAGCCGCTATCCGTTCTTCAAGGAATTTGTGGTGCGCTGTCCCCGGCCCGCGGCCGAGATTGCCCGCCAGCTCAACGAGCAGAAAATTCTGCCCGGCTACGTGCTGAGCCGCAGTTTCCCCGACCGCACCCACGATTTGCTGGTCTGCGTGACCGAAGTGAACACCAAAGCGCAGATTGACCGGCTGGTCGACGCGCTGAAGGAGGTGGCCTGATGTGGCTGGCTGAAGAACCCCTGCTGTTTGAAATGAGTTCACCGGGCCGGAAAGCCTTTTCCCTGCCCGACCTGGACGTGCCGGAAAGCCCTCTGCCCGAAGGAATGACGCGGGAGGAGGTCAACCTGCCGGAAATCAGCGAACTGGAGCTGGTGCGCCACTACGTGCGGCTGTCGCAGAAAAACTACAGTGTGGACACCCACTTTTACCCGCTGGGTTCCTGCACCATGAAGTACAACCCCAAGGTCAACGAAGTAACCGCGGGGATGGAAGGCTTTACCCGCACCCATCCGCTTCAGCCGGAATGGATGGCCCAGGGCAACCTGGCCCTGATGTACCGCCTGCAGGAGGCGCTGAAAGAGATTTCCGGCTTTGCCGGGGTCACGCTCCAGCCGGCGGCCGGGGCGCACGGTGAATTTACCGGCGTGCTGATAATGCGGGCCTACCACGTAGACCGCGGGGACACCCAGCGCAAAAAGGTGCTCATCCCCAACAGTGCCCACGGCACTAACCCGGCCTCGGTAGCAATGAGCGGCTTTGAGGCGGTGGAAATCCCCTCCGACGCGCGGGGCAACGTGGACCTGGACGCGCTCAAGGCCGCCTGCGATGAGACGGTGGTCGGCCTGATGATTACCAATCCCAACACCCTGGGGCTGTTCGAGGAACACATCAAGGAAGTGGTGGATACCGTCCACGCCTGCGGTGGGCTGGTCTACGGCGACGGGGCCAACCTGAATGCCCTGCTGGGTGTGGCCCGCCCCGGCGACCTGGGCTTTGATGTGATGCACTTCAACCTGCACAAAACCTTCAGCACCCCGCACGGCGGCGGCGGTCCCGGCTCCGGCCCGGTGGGCGTGGCCGAGCATTTGCTGCCGTACCTGCCTTTCCCGCAGGTGGTCAAAGAGGGGGACACGTACAAACTGGTCACCCCGGAGAAGTCCATCGGGCGGATGAAGGCGTTCCACGGGAACTTCGGGATGATGGTCCGGGCACTGACCTATATCCTTCTGCACGGTGAGGAAGACCTGCGGCAGGTCGCCATTAACGCGGTGCTGAACGCCAACTACCTGAAGGCCCGGATTGAGAAGGTGTATCCGGTCAAGTACCCGCGCACCTGTATGCACGAGTTTGTTGCCAGCGGCAACATCGCCGACGGCATCCATACGATGGACATCGCCAAACGGCTGATTGATTACGGCTTCCATCCGCCCACGGTTTACTTCCCGCTGATTGTGCCCGAAGCGATTATGATTGAACCCACGGAAACGGAAAGCAAGGAAACCCTGGACGCCTTTGCCGATGCCCTGCTGAAGATTGCGGAAGAGGCACGCACCAATCCCGACCTTCTGCACACCGCGCCGCACACCACGCCGGTTCGCCGGCTGGACGAAGTCGGCGCGGCCCGCAAGCCGGTGCTCTGCTACCGGGGGTAGAATAAACCCCGGCACAATTAACGGGTGGATGACCGTCTGGGTCGTCCACCCGTTTTATTGGTACACATCCCGGAGCAAAGCCTTCCGGGGCTGGCGGGAGTCTACCACTACGGTCACCCGGACACCGGGGGAAAGCCGTTTGAGCCGGCGCTCAATCCTTTGCGTCGCCATCAGAATATCCCGGCTTTCATAATCCTGTCCCAGGTACGAATACCGGTAAGCCACCTGGGCCAATGCTTTACGCCCCAACCGCACCTCCCGAACGGTGGCGGTCGCTTCTCGGCCCCGGCTGAACACTCCCTGAATTCCCCGTACCCGCCAGACCAGCAAAATCAGCAGTACCGCCGAAATAACGGCTAAAATCATGGGGATGGCCCAGAGCGTCAGCGGGATGTCGCCGGTGATGACCAGCAGAATGTAGATTCCCCAGAAAGAGAGGAGTACAACAGTCAGCACGGCGGCAAGGTAGTCTGTGCGGACAATCTTGCCGGTTGACGGTGGCTGATTCACGGTGAAGACCTCCCTTCCCCCCCGTGTATGC
>RFJV01000611.1 GCA_003694775.1 Chloroflexota bacterium
GGTGGCCGCGGTCATTTACGGACGGGACGGGCAGGTCATCAATGTCGGCTTTACCTATGTTGACCCGCCAACCCTGCCGCCGGGACAGCAGGCCCGGTACGACGTCATCTTTTCCTACTATCCCCGCTACTACAGCCAGAAAGTGATTGTCTTTGAGGAGTAGGACTTTCTCCGCCCGAAAAAGAAAACCCCGTGACATCACGGGGTTTTTTAATAAATAGAAATTTGTGCAGAGATGGATAAAAAAATTAGAGGTTGTTTACGATGTTGCTGAAGACGTTGCCAACCACCGGGCCGAGCAGAAGCAGAATCGCAATCACCACGATGGCGACCAGCACCAGGATGAGGGCGTATTCTACCAGACCCTGACCTTCTTCACGCGGCAGGAATAACATGGCTTTATCCTCCTTTCCTCAAGTAGTACCGGTGTAAACCGGTCCATTTTTACCTTACCGGAAAACGCTCCCAATCTCAATAGGATAAGGGTACTACAAGCAATGGCGGTTGCGGTAGGGCTGTCCCTGCGGTTTTTTCGTTCATCGTTGCCGGGCCAACGGCTATGCCCGGCCCCGTACCCCCAGATTTATCCAGCATCTGGATAAACCCATACCTTACCAAAGACTTGACATTTCGCTACTATCCGGTTATAATTGGTACGTACCAGTACTAATCAGACCGTACCTAACGGAGTGCACCATGCCGCAAGATAATACCCAAAACATGCCAGACCTGCACCAAACGTACCTCGTCCTGCTGAACCGTGTTTGCCGCATTCACCACCGGTTTGGAGACCAGTTCCCAACAATTGGAGAACAGCACACCTACCGCAGAACCGAAAACAACAACTGGATGGCCGCCTTTTGGCCCGGCATTCTTTGGCTAACCTGGGCGGCTACCAGCGATGATGAGATACGCCGGCATGCGGAGTCACTGCTCCCCAGCTTCCGGCAGAGACTGGACCGGCAGGTCCACATTACCCATGATTTAGGCTTCCTTTATACCCTCAGCGCGCGGGCACAGTATCAACTGACCGGAGACGAGACCGCCCGGCAGTTGGCCCTGCGGGCCGCCGGCCTTCTGGCAAAAAGGTACAATGCCGCCGGACGGTATCTGCAGGCCTGGGGAGACCTCACCCATCCCGTGGAACGCGGCCGTACTATCATTGATTCAATGATGAATGTCCCGTTATTATTCTGGGCTTCACGGGAGGAAAACCGGGAAGATTATTACACCCACGCGGCCAATCATCTGGATACTCTGCGTCAGTACCTGATTCGGGAAGATGGCAGTTCATACCACGCCTACTTTTTTAATCCAGATACGGGCGACCCCCTGTACCCCAAAACTGTGCAGGGATATTCGGACCACTCCCTCTGGTCACGCGGCCAGGCCTGGACAATCTACGGCTGTGCCGTCGCCTCCGAATGGTGCCCGGAGCAGGATTACCTCTCTACGGCCAAGAAAGCGGCACGGCGGTTTATCGACGAACTGCCGCCGGATGGTATTCCCTGGTGGGACCTGCGCTTGCCCCCGCATGCCCCCCATCACCGCGATACATCAGCCGGAGCAGTCGCCGCGGCGGGAATGGTGCGTATCGCCTGCCTCTCAGAGGGGGAGGAGGCCGAATTTTGGCGACAGCAGGCCGAAACGATGTTCATTACCCTGACCATCCACTGCCTGGATACCCACCCGGAGGCCGAGGGCTTTTTACGCCAGGGCGCGGCCCATGTCCCGGACGGCTGGGGAATTGGCGGTTATCTGATTTACGGCGACTACTTCTACCTGGAAGGTTTGCAGTTCCTGTTAGGCCGCGGCCCCGATTTCTGGGGCAACGGCACCCTGGAACGGCGGTTAAACTTATCTGCTGTACCCGCCGTGGGGAAAAGCGAACACCCGTAGGGCAAAAAAATACCGCCTGACACAAGACCAACGACGATTTTTATGATTTTCATAGGGAAATCCGTGGGGCGACATTAATGTCGCCCTACCCCAACGTTATTTTATACGAGGAGTAAAACAATGGATTACTTTGCCTCTGTTAGCCCTTGTACTCAAGGCCCGTCTTTGCCGTACAATCCTTGCCAACTGCTGGACTTTTGCTACCTCAGCCTTCAGGATGGTGAGACATACCAGAACCATTCGGGCGAACGAGAGATTTTAGCCGTTATACTGGGAGGTCGAGCCAATTTCTCCATCAACGGGCACTCATTCTCCCACGTCGGTGGACGACCCACCGTCTTTGCCGGTAAACCGCACTCGGTCTACATCCCGTACGGCGCCGACTACCAGATTGCGGCCGCAGGGCCGGTAGAAATCGCTCTGGTCAGTGCTCCCAGCGACATGCCCGCGACTCCCTACATCATCCCTCCCGATAGAGTGGTGCGCGGTATTTGGGGCGCGGCCAACTTCAAACGCTACTACCACCAGATTCTGACCCAGACATCCCAGGGCGACCTGCCGGCCCGCCGGCTGATTGTCGGCGAAACATTTACGCCCAGCGGCAACTGGAGCACCTATCCGCCGCACAAGCATGAAGTGGACCATCTCCCCCAGGAAGCCTTCCACGAGGAAATGTACTTTTTTAAGGTTTCCCCCGTCGACGGGTTCGGTATTGCCCGGTACTACAACGATAAAGGCATAGAAGCCAATTTTACGGTGCGGGACAACACCATCCTGATGATTCCCGATGGCTACCATACGGTTGTCAGCGCACCCGGCTGCACCACCTACTATCTTTGGGTGCTGGCCGGAGAACACCGCACTCAGGCTGTGGTGGAAGACTCTTCGCTGGCGTGGGTCAGCCGGACCGTTCCGATGCTGAGAGAGCTGGGGGCATAGGGGGCAAGGATGGAACTGTTCAGCCTGGAAGGATGTACCGCCCTGGTCACCGGGGTAAACCGGGGGATTGGCCTGGCCCTGGCCGAGGCCCTGGCCGAAGCCGGGGCCGACATTATCGGTCTGTACCGGACAGACTGCCGCGCCGCCGAAAAAGCAGTCACCCGATATGGCCGCCGGTTTCATGCCCTGCAGTGCAACCTGGAGCAAACACCGGTTGAGGGGCTGTCCGAAGCCGTCCGGCAGGCGGTCAATCTGGGGGGGCGGCTGGATATTGTGGTCAACAATGCCGGGATTATCCGCCGGTCGCCGGCGGTGGAGCACAGCGAAACCGATTGGGACGCGGTTCTGCAGGTCAACCTGAAAGCAGTATTTTTCCTGACCCAGGCCGCGGCCCGGGTGATGAAGGAGCAGGGGCGGGGAAAAATTATCAACATTGCCTCGATGCTTTCGTTTCAGGGAGGCATTCTGGTCCCCTCGTATACGGCCTCCAAGCACGGGGTGGTGGGCATTACCCGTGCCCTGGCAAACGAATGGGCGGCCTGCGGCATTAACGTCAACGCCATTGCCCCCGGCTATATTGCCACCGACAACACAGCCCCGTTACGGGCCGACCCGGTCCGAAACCGGAGCATCCTGGAGCGCATTCCTGCCGGGCGATGGGGCACCCCGGCAGACCTGAAGGGCGCGGTAGTCTTCCTGGCCTCCCCGGCCTCTGATTACGTCAACGGCGCAGTGATACCGGTGGATGGCGGCTGGCTTTCACGCTGAAGAATCTCGGAGGGGGGCCGTAGAGCGGCGCTGGATAAAGGTAGCCGGCAGTAAATAGGTCTGGGGCGGGAATTCCTCACCGCTCAGACGGCGCACAAACAGCACCCCGGCCTGGCGGCCAATGGCTTCGCCGGGCAAAGCAAAGGTGGTTAAAGGCACTTCAAAATGCTGGATAGTCGGCAGGTTGTCAACCGAAACAAGCGACACATCCTGGGGGATGTTCAGACCCGCATCGCGCAGGGCTTTGTAGACCCCCATCGCCACATTATCGTTAAAGCAGAAGACTGCGGTGGGGCGGTCGGCGGGGGTGGTGCCCCATACATCCAGGGCGGCCCGGTAAGCCGGCTCGGCCAGAAGCGTACTGCTCGGCATCGACTGATTCAGGGCCTGCGTATAGGGCGAAAGCTCCACCACCCGCGGGGTCATTCCCCGCTCCTGCATGGCCCGGATATACCCGGCCGCCCGGTCCTGGCCCGTGCTGTAATCCAGAAAGCCAAGATGGACGATGTGACGATGGCCCAAATCCAGCAAGTGGCGGGTGGCCTCGTAGCCGATGCGTTCGTTATCGGTCGACACGCAGTCGCCCACGGCCCCGTTCTTGTCCGGCAAGGTAGCCCGCCGGCCCAGAAAAACGTAGGGGACATCCTGACTGCGCAGGAAATTTACCAGCGGCTGTGGATTACCGTACCGGGGGGGGACAATAGCCAGTCCGGAGATGCGCCGGCTCAACAACCGCTCCACGTGCACCAGCAGGTCATCGGCCTCGTCCCGGTAAAAATCCAGCGTAAGGGTATACCCTACGTTGTGCAGAGTGGTGTAGAGGGCGCTGGCCAACTGCGGATAAAAGAAGTGGAACGTTGGCGCGCCGGTTATCAGGGTGATGATGCCGCGGGGTTCTCCATCCTGCTTCTGCTCCAGCACAAAAGTACCTGTTCCCGGCACACTCTGCAGAAAGCCCATCTGAATCAGGGCCTGGATGGCCTGGCGGACGGTCGCCCGGCTGACTTCAAGCTGGTTCTGCAGAATACGCTCCGACGGCAAGGCCTCACCCGCTTGCAGAGTGCCGTCCATAATCTGGGTTTGCAGGGCCGTCCGCAGACGAACGTGAAGGGGGGCCGGGGTGGGGGTATCCAGTACTTTTTTAACCCGTTCGATATCGAGCATCGGCGTTTCCTTTTCTGGAGCAAATAATACATACCGGTACGTACTGGTATGTATTGTACCAGTTTTCTCACAGCTGGTCAAATGCAGTCACAGAAAGGGGTGCGTTTCAATTTGGCGGCAAACAGGATATCCGCCTACAGCATCATGGTAGCTGGGGCATCCCTATACCCCAGAAAATGGGCCAGGCATAGGGATGCCGGCCCTACCACCAATGAAAATTCGCCCCAAAAATGAAATACACCCCACAGAAAGGTGAGGTGGTTTATGGAGTAAGTCAGAGAATATTCGCGCCGCAGGACAAAATTAAAACAGAGATTGGAGGTAGAAGTCCCTCCATCTCACCCACAATTTACATCAGGAGGATAACCATGAAAACACAACGTCTGGTCAGTTTAATGCTTGTTTGTATATTGGTCCTGGTTGCCGCGTGCACCTCGACCCAACCGCCGGCGGCACCGGCCGAAAAGGCCGCCGAACCGGCCGCTCCGGCGGCTGAAGCTCAGCCAACATCTCCTCCGACGACCGCCCCCACCGAAGCCCCCACCCCGACTGCCGAGAGCCAGCCTGTTCAGGCAGAAGAGGAACATCAACCGGTCACTCTGAAGGTTATGAACTGGTCGCAAGAACAGGCCGATTTTTATCAGGAAGTGGCGGCTGAATTCCAGAAAGAATACCCGTGGATTACCATTCAGTGGGAAACCATGGCCCAAAAGCAGTATAAAGAGGCTCTGCCGTTAATGTTTAAGAGTGAAGAATCCCCCGATATTTTTTTCTGGATAGGCCGCGACCGCACCCTGACGATGGCCGAACTGCTGGACCAGGGCTGGATACGTCCCCTCACCCCCGACGGTACAGTCCCCAACGACTGGCTGGCTCGCTGGCCCGACAATCTGTTCCTGGAAGGTATCAACATACAGGATGGTCAGGTGTACAGCTTCCCCTTCAACGATAACCTGATATGGGGGCCTGGCTATATGTACATTAACCGGGAAGTATTCCGCTCCGCCGGCCTGGACCCCGACAGCCCGCCCCAAACCTGGAAGGAACTGCTAGAAACCTGCCGGACCATCGTAGACAAAACCGAGGCCTACTGCCTGGCGGTTCCCCTGAAAGGAACAGACTTACAGCGCACCTGGTATCCCATTGCCGGCTCCATTATGACCGACCAGTTCTTTGACTTCAAGAACGGCCGTTTTGCCATTGACGACCCCAAACTTCTGCAAGCCTTTGAGTTCATCAAAACGCTTTACGATGAAGAACTGGTTGTCCCAGGCGTCAACGACAAAACCTTTGCCCGCCAGTCTATGGCCAGCGGGCAGGCGGCCATTTACTTTGGTGGGGCCTGGATGCCCGGTGTTTTCCGTAAGATGGGATTCGAGGACCTGGATTTGGGGGTTGCCCCACCTCCGTACCCGGATAACCAGCCGCGGGGTGCGCTGAAGCGGGGCAACACCGAAAACAAGTACTGGGTTAGCAGTCAAACCCAACATCCTGAGGAAGCCTGGCTGTTCATCGAATGGCTGACCCGTCCGGATGGCTTTTTTGCCCAGGAATACCTGAAGCGCGGTTTTGGCACGCTGGCTTTTGCCGATAATCAAAAATACATTCAGGACCCGGCAATGCTCAAGGTGGCCGAAATTGCCCCCCAACTGCGGGTGCTGTACCCGGAACCGGTGGTTGCCTGTCCCGATATCGCCAAATCTTCGGCCTATATCGAAGCAGAAAACTATCACAAGAACTGGGAATGGGAGGCAATGGTTGAGGCTTTAACCACCGGTCAAGACTTTGCGCCGGTGGCCCAGGAAATTGCCGCCACCAAGAATAAAATTTTCCTGGAAACCATCGCCAAAGAACAGTCGGAGAATCTGCAGGTATCTATTTCTTGCTGGACCTATCCGGAATGGGAATACAATCAAGATTTCAACCCTGAAAACTACAGCCAGCACAAACCATAATTTTCAACCTGTGTCGGTGCGGTGCACTTTATCTCTATTCCCCTCCCGGTGCGCCGCACCGATTGTCACTGCATCCTGATTGCATGAGGAAGGTCCGATGACCCTACGTAAATCCCAAACAGGCCCTCAAATTTCGGGGCAAAAATCCAAAGGGGTTGACTTTATCTGGATTGTCATTTTTCTGACCCCCTTTTTACTCTTTTATACCGCCTTCACCTTGTGGCCGCTGGCCTCTACCGTTTATTATTCGTTTTTTGAGTGGGATGGTATTAAGCCCCTGGAAAATTTTGTCGGCTGGCAGAACTACTGGTCCATTATTCAGGACCCTGTATTCTGGCTGGCCTTTCGGAACACCATTATCTTTGCCTTGGGCAATACTATCATCAAACTGCCGCTGACCCTGCTGGTAGCCGTTATTCTGACCCGCCGCTGGCTGTGGCTAAAAACCTTTTTCCGAACCCTTTTCTTTTCGCCCATCATCATTCCGGTGGCTATGGCCGGTCTGGTCTTTGTGCTCCTGCTCAATCCGGCCAACGGAGCTGTGAACAGTGCCCTGCTGGAGTGGGGGATAATAAGCCGGCCCATCGACTTTTTGGGACACCCCCGCCTGGCGATGGTCAGCCTGATTCTGGTTTCGGTCTGGCAGATTTTTGGCCAGTATATGGTGTACTGGATGGCCGCCTTGCAGAACGTTCCGGAAGAGCTGTATGAAGCCGCAGAAATCGATGGAGCCAACGAATGGCAGAAGCTGATTTATATTACCCTGCCCATTATCCGTCCGGTAGCCATTATTATTCTGTTCCTGGCTTTTGTGAATGCCCTGCGAGTCTTTGGCCTGGTGGTCACTATGACCAGCGGTGGTCCCGGCCAGAGTACGTACGTTGTCTCTTTCTTCATCTACAACCAGGCTTTTCAGGAATTCCCCTTCCGGTATGGATATGCTTCAGCCGCCGCAGTCTTCTTTGCCGTGGTTATGCTGGCGGTAATCTCTATCCAGGGTTATATGGTTTCCCGTGCCCAGGAAGAACAAAAACTGTACGAAATGTAAGACAGCAGGTTGGGGTGCTCTACCTTCAGCGCCTATGACCGTGAGAGTATTCATCCTTTTTTGACGAGGAACCGCTATGTTGAACCACCGTCTAACCCGTTTGACCCGTTACAACCTTATCCTTGTGTTTCTACTGCTGGTAATAGGTTTGATTTGGATTTACCCGTTTTTATGGGTTGTGTTCGCCGCTTTTAAAGGTCAGCGCGAAATGTTTACCGCCGGCGCCCGGTTATGGCCGTACGAATGGGTCTTTGATAACTTCAGCCGGGCCTGGATAAAGGCAAACTTCCGCCAGTATTTTTTCAACACCGTTCTCTATTCCACTGCCGCCACGGTCATCGAGCTGATAAAAGCCTCAATGTGCGGGTATGTTCTGGCCCGCTACCGTTTTCCGGGACGGGATTTCCTTTACCGGCTCATTCTGGCTACCCTTTTTGTGCCCATTGCCACCGTTATCATCCCCCAGTTTGTGCTCATCAAAGCCCTGGGCCTGCTGAATACCCGGCTGGGGGTTATTCTGGCCCTCTCCGGCGGCGCCGGGGCACTTTACGTTCTGCTCTTTACCGGCTTTTTTGCCTCCATTCCGGAAGATATTTTCGATTCGGCCAGAATCGACGGGGCCAACTTCTTCCAGACGTTCCGCCTGGTTCTTCCTCTGACCCGGCCGGTGATTGCCACTGTGATAATTTTCCAGTTTATGCACACCTGGAACGAATTCAACATTCCGCTCATCTTTACCTTCAGCAAACCGGAACTGCGCAACCTGGCGGTCGGTATGTATGCTTTTCAGGGAGAATATTCATTCGACTGGACAGGGTTTGCCGCCGGAACCGTCATCTCCGTTATTCCGGTTTTGCTGGTTTTCCTGGCCTTCCAAAACTACTTTGTCCGGGGTCTGTCCGGGGCCGTAAAAGGGTAAGGAGGGGAATATGCACCACATCCAGCGCACTTTACTGAACACGGACTGGTATTTTTGCCCCGACCATCCGCCCGACCAGGTCCCCACTGCCGACGACATCCATTCCTGGCCCGCCGTATCTCTACCCCATTCCTGGAACGCCCTCGATGTGATGGAGCCGGAAAACCGGCACGCCTGGTACCGCCGCGGCACAGCCTGGTATGTCCGGCCTGTTGCTGTACCCACCACTCCGCCCGGCAGTCGAAACTGGATAGAGATAGAAGCCGCGGCCATGAAAGCCCAGGTCTACTTCAATGGCCGGTTCATCGGCGACCATCTGGGCGGGTACACCGCTTTTACCCTGGAAATCCCCTCCCCGGCGGATTCCGGTTTGCTGGCAGTGCGCGTCGATAATACCCCCGACCCCAACCTCATCCCCTCGGATATGTCCGATTTCTTTTTGTACGGCGGTTTGACCCGCAATGTATGGCTCTACCAAACCGGACCGGCACGCATAGACGCGCTTTTCCTTGATATTGATGTCTCCCCTCAACAGGCCCGGCTGTTTTTACGCGGCCGGCTGGATGGCCCACCGCCCCATCCCCTGACGCTGGCGCTGACCCTCACCGCCCCCGATAGCGCTGTCGTCTGGCAAACACGGGTCCAGGTGAACACAGCCCGGTTTGAAACTGCCCTGCCGCCGGTAGACCGGCCGCACCTCTGGTCCCCGCAGGACCCCGCCCTGTACCGGCTGGAGGCACGGTTACTGTTTCAGGATACCGTGTGCGACGAAGTACAGGAGAATTTGGGCTTTCGTTATTTCGACTTCCCTCCGGGCGGCCCGTTTTACCTGAACGGTCGCCGTCTGCTCCTGTTTGGCACGCACCGGCACGAAGACTGGGCCGGGTACGGGTCAGCCGTTCCGGAACACCTGACCCGGCAAGAACTGCACCGCATCCGGGAGGCCGGGTTCAACTTCATTCGTTTGGGACACTACCCCCAATCCCCGGCGGTTTTGGAGCTGTGCGACACGCTGGGCTTGATTGTGTGGGAGGAGCTTCCCTGGTGCCGCGGTGGTGTTGGCGGGGAAATTTTCCGGCAAAATACCCGCCGGATGCTGGTCGAAATGATTGAACAGCACTACAACCGCCCCTCGATTTTCTTCTGGGGGCTGGGCAACGAACTGGATTGGGAAAGCGAACATCCCGATTCCACCGATGAAAAGGTACTGGACTTTCTGCAGGAACTGAACAGTCTGGCCCATCAGCTCGACCCGCGCCGCCTGACCGGTCTGCGCCGCTTTGAACCCGGCGCGTCCGTGGTGGATGTCTACTCCCCCTCCATCTGGTCCGGCTGGTACCGCGGCCAGTACCAGGATTATGAAGCAGTTCTCCAGCAAGCCCTGACCCGCTACCCGCGAGTCATCCACCTGGAGTGGGGGGGAGACTCCCATCCCGGACGGCACGGTTTACCGCCCCATATTCCCCAACCGCCCCCCTCCGAGCTGGACCATGCCGAACTTCCCGGCCTGGCCACCGGTAAATCCGGGCCAACCCGCTACAGCCGCGACGGCGATTGGAGCGAAAGCTATATTCTGGATTTGATGGAATGGCACATCCAGGTCCAGCAAACACTGCCTAACCTGGCCGGTTCTGCCCAATGGGTGTTCAAGGATTTTGGCACCCCCTTGCGCCCGGAAAATCCTATCCCGTATGTCAACCAGAAAGGTCTGCTGGACCGGGCCGGACGGCCCAAAGATGCCTGGTACCTCTTCCGGGCCTACCGGGGGCATTCCCCGGTGGTCTATATCGAGTCGCCCACCTGGCCGGTCCGTACTGCTGACCCCGCCGTCCCCCAGCCGGTTAAAGTGTATTCCAACTGCCCAAACGTAGAACTCTTTCTGGATGGACGCTCCCTGGGCCAAAAACAGCGGGATACCGCAAAATTTCCCTGCGCCGGCCTGGTCTGGCAGGTGACCTTTACTCCCGGTGAACATACCCTCCGTGCCGTGGGATACAATCAGGACGGCTCCCAGACCGAACATACCATCAAACAGCGGGTCTACCCGAACCCGGCCGGCCCCACCGCCCGGCTGGTCGGGTGGACGGAACCTGCCCGCACGCCGGATGGTCGGCCGGCAGTGCGGATTGCCGTCCAGGCCGTCGACGCACAAGGGGTCCCGGTGGTGGCAGAAAGCCGGCGGGTTGTCTTTTCTGCCGTCGCCGGAATCCGGCTGTGGGATAACCGCGGCACCCCGGATGGGTCTCGCCTGGTAGGACTGGCGAACGGCCGGGCAAACATCCTGACCTTTCCCACCGAAGCGTCACCGGCAGAGGTCCACGTTTTTCTGGAAGACGCGCCGGATATTGGCACACGTATTGTACTGCCTCCCCCCCTCACAGGTATATTTGGTTCGTAGCCCCGGCATCCCCCTGCCGGGGCTACCAGAAAGCAGAAATACGCCTCCCCCTGGGCCTCCATTTGACATCCCCCCACCCTGCCTTTATCATGGCAAGGTCATCTGCTCATCTACGGAGGTTCCCTGTGGCAAAACTCAGCCGGCAAGAAGTGGAATACATTGCCGAACTGGCAAAGCTCACCCTGTCTGACGAGGAGAAACAGCAGTTCCGGGAACAGCTTTCTGCCATTCTGGAATACGCGGCCATCCTTCAGCAGGTCGATACCACCGGCATCCCCCCGACCGCCAGCGCCATCCCGCTGAAAAATGTGATGCGCCCGGACGAAGCGGGTCTATCCCTCTCTAATGAAGAGGCCCTCTTCAACGCCCCCGATGCCCAGGATGGCTGCTTCCGGGTCAAGGCCGTGCTGGACGATACCCCTTGATTAGGGATTGGAGATTAGAGATTGGAGATTGGGGATTGGGGATTCCCCTTACTCCCTACACTACGTTGCTACCTTGCTACCTTGCTACCTTGCTACCTTGAAAGGAGTCAACCGTGGAACTCTACACCCTGACCATCCACGAGGCCCAAAAACAGCTTCGCTCCGGCGCGCTGACATCGGTTGAACTGACGGAAAGCCTGCTGGAGCGAATTGAACGGGTAGAACCCAAAGTAGGCGCCTACATCAGCGTGCAGGCCGACCTGGCCCTGCAGATGGCCCGTTTTGCCGACGAGCGCCGGGCCACCGGAGAAGACACGCCCCTGCTGGGTATCCCCCTGGCGGTGAAAGATTCCATCATCACCCAGGGCGTGCCCACCACCGCCGGCTCAAAAATCCTGGACGGCTTCATCCCCCCTTACGACGCCACCGCGGTCGATGCTCTGCGCCGCGCCGGCGCGGTCATCCTGGGCAAAACCAACACCGACGAATTCACAATGGGGTCCTCTACCGAGTACTCCGCCTTCCATCCTACTGCCAACCCCTGGGACCTGCGCCGGGTTCCCGGCGGAAGCAGTGGGGGCAGTGCCGCGGCTGTGGCCGCAGGGGAGGCGCTGGCCGCGCTGGGCACAGACACCGGCGGCAGTATTCGCCAGCCGGCGGCCTTCTGCGGCGTAGTAGGTCTGAAGCCCACCTACGGGCGGGTCAGCCGGTACGGTCTGATTGCCCACGGCTCATCCCTGGACCAGATTGGCCCCCTGACCCGCGATGTCACCGATGCGGCTATCCTGCTGACCGCCA
>RFJV01000612.1 GCA_003694775.1 Chloroflexota bacterium
CCGGCAGAGGGGAGGGCGGGTCAATCACCTGGCCGGTGGTCAGGTAGGTTTCAATGGCCCGCCGGGCCAGCTGTACAAACGGGTGTTCCTGCGGTTTTTCAGCCATTTTGACATCCTATCCTGCAGTCGGTCCCCAGAATTCATCCTCGTCATCCTCTGGCGTTATATCGGTCGCCGCAATTTCCTGCCAGAGGGCCAATATTTCCGGACCGGCACCTGATTTTACCAGCTTCTCCTGCACGATGTTGGTACTGCTTTTCAGTTCAGGAAATCTTAACAGCAGTACCGCGATATCACGCCAGTCTGTTCCGGCTTTCGGTTTACCGCGCCGGTAATAATACGAAATTACTTTACCGGCAATCAGGTCGGCTGGGCTGATAACCAGAATATCTTCAATTGGCTGGGCTGGTGGTAATTCTTTAACATTTCTCAAATCGACCAGATGGCGGTTGCCCGATTTCTGAACCTGATACAGCCGGTAGCCGTTTCCTGAGCCTACCGTGCGTATCCGGACGGCGATGTGAAATTTCTGGCTGATGTACTCCCGCAGTTCCCTGGCCAGTTCCGCGGCACGCGGGGACAGCAAGTCTATATCCTGGGTCATTCGTGGTTCATCGACATAAGCATTGACTGCTTGCGCGCCGAAAACCACCACATCATTACGGTGGCGCAGAAACTGCAGGATGGCCTTCTGAAGCACGGCCAGCGGAAGCTGTTCCTGCATAATGAACTCCTGAAACGTTAATGTTTCCGGGCCAAACATCATCGCCCCCTATCCGGCTACCATTTCTGTATTTTTAGCTCCCAGCCGTAGGTTAATATTTTAATATCGTTCTGTTTACGAAGCTCATTTTCGTAGGCTGGCATAACACCAGAACAAACAAGAACACCTTTAACATTTTTGTTTTTTTGCTTAAGTTCTTTAACGTATCGTTGCACTTGTCGTAGTGCTTCACGTCCAATTTTATGTAGTTTTACTTCAACAACAACTAAATGGCCTTGCGCATTTTCAAAAAGCAAATCAATTCTGCCTGATGCAATAGGTAATTGGCGTGCCGACAACTTTAAACCAGTTCCAATTTTATCAGGATTGACAGCAATAATATCTTCAATGTCTTTCTCTAGTGTTTCTGCGACTTCTTCCGTCGACCTGAGAATATTCGGTGGCGCTTTACTCGCGATTAATTCTTTGATAGATTCTTTTAACTGCTCCACGTCTTCATCCGTTAATTCTCTCCAGGCCCGCGTTGCAGAAGCTATTGATTGATTCTGTGTCAAATTAGGCAAGAAGTTTATTTTGAGGGATAGTTTATTAACCAAATTTTTATCAAACAGAAGAGGCCTTTCAAGAATATATGACGTGATAGGGTCACCAAATACAATAACATCATCTCCAGTGGCTGGAGCCTTTTTCCTCAGATAGTCATGGATATGGTGATTTTTATACTTCAAGCAGATATTATCATCCTCAGCCGCTTCACTTACATATAACACTCGGTCTACCACATAATATGCAGTAATATATCTTTTACCATTTCTACTAGTGTGGAAAAAGATGTAATCTCCTTTATTGACCTGCGACTTCAGCTTTTTGCCTCTGGCCCCACGGTCCCCATACGTAAATTCATCGAACAACGGATCAGGGGGATTCAGGTGAATATATGGTATAAGCAAATGCATAGAGTCCCTCGCTTGTCACTTGTAGGAATAAACTCTCAACAACCTCAGTTGTTTTGCCTTCTTCAATCTGGTATAATGATAAACAGATGGTAACTGCTCAGCCTTGAGTGAACTGCTTTGGCCTTTTTCTTGACAATTAGGCGTAAAATGCAACCACGTAAAACGTAAAGGCGAAAAATTACGTTTTACGCTTTACGTTTTACGTGAGATGGCTGGAATTGATGACCTTTTGACCGAATTTTTCTGTTGGCCTGAGCAGTGACCATTCAACATTCAACATTTAAAAACAGGTAGTCCTATGACCGCCGACAGCCCCAGCTCCAACAAAAATCCGTCCGGAATACGTCCTATTCAGCCGGCCAACCGGTCGGCGTCGCCACCGCCCCGCGGCGCGCAGAGTACTGCCCGACGCCGGCCCAGCGGCTCTACCCCGCGCAGTCTGAGCCAGATTCTGCGCGAGGCCGACCAGATGGTGGTCAAGGGAGAACTGGATGAATACCTGCCCATTCCCACCGGCTTTGACCAGATTGACCGGCTCATCGGCGGCGGCCTGCGCCGCACCGAACTGGTTCTGCTGGGCGGCGCGCAGGGTATCGGCAAAACAATTACCGCCTTGCAGATGGCCCGCAATCTGGCCCTGAACGAAGCCACCTACGCCTTTTACATCTCGTACGAGCACAGCGAGATTCACCTGCTGAACCGGCTGATTTGCCAGGAAAGCATCGACCCCACCAGCAACGACGTGAGCGGCGGCATCCGTCTGAAAGACCTGCACAATATCATCGTCAGCAAGCGGGCCAGAGAATGGGTGCGCAAAGACGGAAATATCGGCCTATATCAGATTCTATCACAGCATCCCAAGACTGCCAAAGCACTGGAAACAATTAGCCGCTATGCCGACCGGCTGATTTTGATGAAGGCCAGCCCTGCCGTCACCACCCTGAATGCCATCCGGGAGATGGTGCGACAGATTGCCGAAGCCACCAACGGCAAGCTGGTGCTGTTTATCGACTACCTGCAGAAGGTGGCAATCTACCCGGAGCGGGCCGTTGACGAAAACGATAAGGTAACCATCATTGTAGAAGGGCTGAAAGACATTGCCATGACCTACAACATCCCGGTGGTCGCCATTGTGGCCGCAGACCGGGAAGGCTTGCGAAGCCGGCGGATGCACCTGTACCACCTGCGCGGCAGTTCCGCCCTGGACTACGAGTGCGATATCGCCATCATTATGAACAACAAGTTCCACATCCTGTCCAAGGAACATGTCTCTTTCAACCCCTACAAGAGCGAAAGCTACCGCGACTGGGTGGTCTTTACCCTGGAAAAGAACCGGGCCGGGCGGGCCATGATTGATGTGGAATTCAAAATGCATCCCCAGCACTTCTGCTTCAATCCCAGGGGGAACCTGGTAGAACAAAAGCTGATTGACGAAAAGATAATCGTGGAGTAGCCCAACCGGCCCCGGCCTCTGTCCGACTGCACCGACGGCCAATTTCCCCAACTTTTCCAAACTGGAAGATGGCTTACATCGATTCTACCTTGATGGGGGTAGAATGTGGGATGTGAGTTTGTTAGTTTGTTAGTTGGTGAGTTGGTGAGTTGGTTAGTTGGTTAGTTGGTTAGTTGGAGAGTTGGGGAC
>RFJV01000613.1 GCA_003694775.1 Chloroflexota bacterium
GATTTGTGGGGATGGTGCAGGTGTTTCTCCCCCGATTATCCTAATGTAGCATAGAAGAATGGGAACTCTCTCAAAAGATAGTTGGAATTTGGTTAGATTTGGGGAAACAGGGGGCAGGGTAGCAGGTATCAGGTTGGTGAGGTTGCCGGGGCAGTAAGGCAGGAGGGAAGTTCAGGCGGAGAAGGTATAGCCAAAGCCCCGTTCGGTGGGCAGGTATTGGGGATGGTCGGGGTCTGGTTCTATTTTCTTCCGCAGGTGCCACACGTACCGGCGAATGTAGTCGGTGGCGTCGGCATATTCCTGCCCCCAGACCGCAGTGACCAACTGCTCCTGGCTGAATACAATACCGGGACGCTCCATCAGCACTTCCAGCAGGCGGTATTCGGTGGGGGTGAGGGGGAGCGGCTCTCCATCGCGGGTCACCAGCTTTCGGGTGCGGTCCAGGCAGAAGGGGCCACGGATGAGAAGGTCTTTGCTTTCTGTTTTGGATTCCCGGCGGGTCCGCCGGAGAACGGCCTGAATCCGGGCGGTCAGTTCAGGGAAGCTGAACGGCTTGGAGATATAATCGTCGGCGCCCAGCCGGAATCCCTGCAAGCGGTCCGGTTCATCGTCTTTGGCGGTCAGGAAGATAACCGGCACGTCGGTCAGCTCCCGGATGCGCCGGCATGTTTCCCAGCCGTCCATCCGGGGCATCATCACATCCAGTACAATCAGGTCGGGACGGTGGTCGAACAGCAGTTTCAGGCCGACCTGCCCGGACTCGGCGTGCAGGACCTAGAAGCCGGCATCTTCCAGATACTGCCCCAGCAGGCGGTGGAGCGACGGGTCGTCGTCAATCAGCAAAATCTGCGCCATTGGGGACTCCCTCACAGCAGGCCGGTACGGTAAAGTAGAATGTGGCTCCCTGCCCCGGTATGCCGGAGCTTTCTACCCAGATGCGCCCGCCCTGCGCTTCGATGAGCTTGCGGCAGAAGTAAAGCCCCAGCCCGTGGCCGTATACCTCCCGGTCGGTGCCGTTGTTGGCCCGGTAAAACCGCTCGAACAGCCGCGGCTGGGCTGAGGGCGGAATACCGATTCCCTGGTCGCTGACGGAGATGACCAGTTCATGCTCATTGTAGGGCCGGGCCGCCACGCGAATTTCTCCCCCCTCCGGCGAGTACTTGATGGCGTTATCTACCAGGTTGACCACCACATCGCCCAGGTGGGTCTCGTCGGCCCAGGCGGGCGGCAGGTCCGTCTGGACATCGATAACCAGCCGGTGCTTGCCGTTTGCCGGCACCCGGCCCTTGAGAAGCTGGCACAGAAAAGGACGCAGAGGCAGAAAACCGGGCCGGTTGGTCAGCCGTCCGGCTTCCAGCAAGGAGATATCCAGGATGTTCTGCACCAGCCGGGTCAACCGTTTGCTTTCGCGCTGAAGGATGTCCAGCACTTCCTGGCGGGCGCTGGAGAGGTGACTGCGTTCCGCGGCAATCAGTTCAATGCCGCCGTTGATATTGGTCAGCGGGGCGCGCAGTTCGTGCGATACCAGCGAAACAAAGTCCGATTTCAGCGTATCGAGGGCTTTCAGCTCCTCATTGGCTTTTTCCAGGGCCTCGTTTTTCTGGGCCAGTTCGGCGGTGCGTTCGGCCACCCGCTGTTCCAGCTCGCTGTTCAGGGCCTGAATCTGGCGGTTGGCTTCTTCCAGTTTGACTAACTGGCCGCGAATCCAGTGGAGCACCAGGCCCACAATAACCGGCCCGATGATGCCAAAAATCAGCACTTCCGCGTTGAAGTTGAAGGTCATCCCTTCCTGCCCGCGCAGAATGTGTTCTACCGACTCATATGTAGAGGCCAGAAGGAACAGCCCCAGGGGAAGAAGCCACTGTATCAGTTTAAGCTGTTTTATCCACGAACCTGGTCTTGCTTCTATCATCTCGACCCGCCTTCCCGCCGGTGATTCTTTTCCCCATCATTATATCGCTTCTGCACCCTGACGGCAATACATTGTCCCGTGCTTTTGGGCAATTTTGACACAATTGAGACATTTCTTCCACCTGCCTGAGACATTGCCGTGATACGATACTCTCAGGCTGGTAATCTCCTGTTTTCTGTTTTGATAACTTCTTTTTAGGAGGGAAGTATGACAAAACGAATCTGGTTTGTACTGGTAGCAGTGGTCATCGTGCTGGCACTGGTGCTGTCCGCCTGCGGACAGGCCACCCCGGCCCCTCAGCCTGCGGCTCAGGCCACCAAAGCCCCGGCCC
>RFJV01000109.1 GCA_003694775.1 Chloroflexota bacterium
ACCAACTCTCCAACTAACCAACTCACCAACTCACCAACTATTTGGAGGTAAACCTGATGAAATTCTTTCTGGATAGTGCCAAAGTAGACGAAATCAGCTATGCCCTGGAAATGTGGAATATCGACGGGGTGACCACCAACCCCCGCCACGTCAATGCGTCGGGCAAGCCGTTTATGCAGGTTATTCGCGAGATTGCCGACATTTTCCGCGGCACCGACAAGCCGGTTTCCGTCGAAGTGAATCCCCACCATGACAAATGGCAGGACATGGTGGCCGAAGCCGAAAAACTGGCCGCCATCAGTCCCAACTTTGTCATCAAACTGCCGGCCACCGAAGCCGGCTTCAAGGCCATCCCCGTTCTGGGTGAAAAAGGCATCCGAGTCAACCTGACCCTGGTCTTTTCGGCCACGCAGGCCCTGCAGGCCATGCGGATGGGGGCCTACTTTGTTTCCCCCTTCATCGGCTGGAAGGAATCCAATGCCGAAGAAGTGCGCGACTTCATTGCCGACGTCACGGCCATCCGCGACAACTTTGGCTACAGCACAGAAATCATCGTTTCCGCGGTGCGGAATGGCCGCCAGATTGCCGACGCCGCGGTCACCGGCGCCGATATTGTCACCGCCGGCTTTGCCGTTTACAAAGACGCCTTCGACCATCCCTACACCCACGTGGGCCTGGGCAAATTCCAGCACTTCTGGGACCAGACCCCGTACGAATAAGAGTACAGCAGTCCCGGTCGGAACCGTCGGGGCGACCGGCTGGTCGCCCTACTACGGAAACCGTATTTTCACAGGGAAACCCGTAGGAGCGAATAATCATTCGCCCTTACAAAACCCGTATTCTCACAGGAGTCAGTCAATGAGTCTGAAAATCTGGCGAGCGAATGTCAGCCACCGCACCGTTGTGACAGAGCCGGTTCCCCAAAGCTGGGAACGGCTGGCCGGGCGGGCCTTGATTCCTCGCATTCTGCTGGACGAAATCCCCCCCACCTGCGACCCGCTGGGGCCGTTCAACAAGCTGGTTTTTACCCCCGGTTTGCTGGTCGGCCATATGCTGTCCAGCTGTGACCGGATTTCCGTGGGCGGCAAAAGTCCGCTCACTGGCGGGGTCAAGGAAAGCAACGCCGGCGGCACCACCGGCCTCAAGCTGGTGCATTTGGGCATCAAGGCCCTCATCATCGAAGGCGAACCGGCAGACGAAGGCTGGTATGTACTCCACCTCAGCACTGCCGGCGGTCGCTTTGACCCCGCCGACGACCTGGCCGGGCTGGGCGTGCATGAGGCGGCGGCCCGTCTGCTGGAGCGGTACGGCAAGGATGTTGCCATTGCCCTCATTGGGCCGGCGGGCGAAATGCGCATGACCTCCGCCGGCATTCAGAACCTGGACAAGGACCGCGTCCCCTCTCGCATTGCCGCCCGCGGCGGTCTGGGCGCAGTGATGGGCACCAAGCGGCTCAAGGCCGTAGTGGTCGATGCCTCTGGCGGCTCTGCCCCGCCTCTGGCCGACCCTCAGCTTTATCAGGAGGCCAAAAAACGGTATCTCAAGGCTTTGCTCAGCCACCCGCAAACCAAAGTCTACACCGACTACGGTACGTCTGCTGTGGCCGTGATGTGCAACGGCTTTGGGGCCTTGCCGGTCCGCAACTTCTCCCTGGGCCAGTACGACGCCCTGGACAAAATCAACGGCGACGCGCTGCGCGATACCATCCTGGCCCGTGACGGGGAGGGCGATACTTCCCACGCCTGCATGCCCGGCTGTATCATCCGCAGTTCCAACTGCTTCCCCTCGCCGGAGGGCAAAGCAGTGGTGTCTCCTCTGGAATACGAAACCATCGGCCTGGTAGGCTCCAACCTGGATATCGACAGCCTGGACGACATCGCCATGCTGAACCGGGAGATGAACGACCTGGGGGTAGACACCATCGAAATGGGGGCCGCGCTCGGTGTGGCCGTAGAAGCCGGCCTGATGGAATTTGGCGACGCCCAACGGGCGATGGAGCTTCTGCAGGAGGTGCGGCAGGGCACACCGCTGGGCCGCATCCTGGGACAGGGCGCGGCCACGGTGGGCCGGGTCTTCGGTGTGCGCCGCGTGCCGGTGGTCAAAGGGCAGGCTATCTCCGCCTACGACCCCCGCGCCATCAAGGGAACCGGTGTTACCTATGCCACCTCACCTCAGGGCGCAGACCACACCGCCGGCCTGACCATCCGGGCCAATGTAGACCATCTGGACCCCAAGGGTCAGGCAGAACTGTCGCGCGGGGCGCAGATTAAAATGGCCGCGTACGACACCCTGGGCGCGTGCGTGTTCAGCAGTTTTGGCTTTGCCCTGGACCTGGACGCCATCCGCGACCTGCTCAAAGCTCAGTACGGCTGGGACCTGGGCACGGGGGAAGACATTCTGGACCAGTTGGGCCGGGAAACGCTCAAGCTGGAGCGGGCTTTCAACCAGGCCGCCGGCTTTACCGCCGCGGACGACCGCCTGCCGGAATGGATGACCGTTGAACCCCTGCCGCCCACCAATGCCGTGTTCGACGTACCGGAAGAAGACCTGGACGGAGTCTTCAATTGGTAGTGCATGTCCGGCTCTACGCCACCCTGCGCCGTCCCTCCCCCGACGGTCCCCAAAACCGGCTGTCGGTTGACCTGCCGGACGGCGCGACCGTGTCCGACCTGCTGGCCCGGCTGGGCATCGAGCAGTCAGCGGACCACGTGATGGCTATCCTGAACCATCGCCGCGTTGGGCCGGACCACCGGCTCCAGCCGGAGGACGAACTGCATCTTCTGCCGCCCATTTCGGGAGGGTAGGTGCTTCAATGTTGAATGTTGATTCTCCGGCAAACGGGAAAATCTCATCGCCGCTACCGGCAACCTTGCGACTTGCAGACTATCGAAGGAGTCAACAACCTATGCCCAAACCACCCAAACTTGTCATCATCGGCGCGGGGAGCGCGGTCTTCGGCCTGAAGGCGCTGGCCAGCGTTATCCGCTCTGAGCGGCTGAAAGGAACCGAAATGTGGCTGGTCGACATTGACGAACCGGCCCTGGAGCTGATGACCCGCCTGGCAGAAATGATGAACTCGGCCTGGGGCGCGCAGATGTCTATCCACGGCACGACCAACCGCCGTGAGGCCCTGCCCAACGCCGACTTTGTGGTCGTTTCTGTGCAGGTGGGGCCGCGGGAGGAGGTCTGGGAAAAGGACTGGCGCATCCCGCTACAGCACGGCGTCCGCCAGCCCTACGCCGAAAACAGCGGCCCCGGCGCGTTTGCCCATACCGCCCGCAACCTGCCGCTGATGATGGACATCGCCCGCGATATGGAAGAACTGTGCCCCGATGCCTGGTATCTCAACTTCACCAACCCCCTCATCCGCCTGACCTGGGCCGTCCAGCGATACAGCCGCATCAAGGTGGTGGGCCTGTGCCACCAGCTCAAGTGGGCCTACGCCATGGCTATGGCCATTGTGGCCGACCGGTACGGTGTGCCCATTCCCGAAGGCTTCAACGTCCACACCAACTACTCCAACAAGCCCTTCCTGGCCCCGGTGATGGCCGCGGGGGAAAAATATCTAGACATCAAGGCCGCGGGCATCAACCACTTTACCTGGGTGTTCGACATCCGGGACAAGGCCACCGGCGAAGACCTTTACCCCCTGGTGCGCCACCGCTGGCTGAACGAGTACCGCCGCGATTTCGAGCCGCTGACCCGCGAACTGTTTGAAATTTTCGGCCTGATGCCCACCCCTGGCGACGCCCACCTGTGCGAGTTCCTGCCCTGGACCCACGACCCCATCGCCAAACCGTGGGAGAAGTACCACCTGGAACTGCAGGACTGGGACGGCAACCGCCGCCGGCGGGCCGACCGGCGGGCATTGGCCCGCGAAGTGGTGGAGGGCAAACGCCCCGTGGACGACCTGCGCGACCAGCCCAGTGAAGGCGTGCCGGAGATTGTCGAGGCTATCACCTTTAACGACAACTTCTACCACCACCAGCTCAACCTGCAGAACAACGGCTGTATTCCCAACCTGCCCGACGACGCCATTGTCGAAGTGCCGGGCCTCATCTCCGGACTGGGTATCCGGGGCCTGAACATGCCGCCCCTGCCGGAACCCATCGCCGAACTGTGCCGCCGCGAACTGGCCTACAGCTCCCTGGTGGTCGATGCCTGCTACCACGGCGACCGGGACCTGGCCCTGCAGGCCCTTCTGCTGGACCCGATGATTAACGATATTGACCGGGCGCGGGCTATTCTGGACGACTTCCTGACCGAGTTCGCCGAATACCTGCCCCAGTTCAATAAGAGTTAGGGAGTTGGAGAGTTAGTGAGTTAGTGAGTTGGTTAGTTAGGGAGTTAGAGAGTTGATGAGTTTAAAACTCCCAAACTAACCAACTAACCAACTCTCAAACTAACAAACTAACAAACTCCCAAACTAACCAACTAACCAACTAACAAACTAACATCCAAGGAGGTAAGAATTGTCATGTCACACGGTGCATTAATGCACGAAAAAGTTGACGACGTGGCGGTGGTCATCCAGGACGTGACCGCCGGCGACGAAGTCAAAATTGTTACCCTGGAAGGGGAAGACATGGGCGTGGTCAGAGCCGTTCAGGACATTCCCCTGGGGCATAAAATTGCCCTGCGCGATATGAGCGCCGGCAAGGAAGTTATCAAGTACGGGCGACCCATTGGCCGGGCCACCAAGGATATTGCCAAAGGCGCGCATGTCCACACCCACAACGTCCGAAGTATCAGATGGGAGGCAAGCATCGATGAATAAGCTCAACCTCACCGGCTACCGACGGGAAAACGGACGCGTCGGCGTCCGCAATTACGTGCTGATTATTCCGGTTGACGACATTTCCAACGCCGCGGCAGAAGGCGTGGCCTCGCTCATCCGGGGAACCTATGCCCTCACCCACCCCTACGGCCGCCTCCAGTTTGGCGAAGACCTGGAGCTGACCTTTGACACCCTCATCGGTACGGGCCGCAACCCCAACGTGGCCGCGGCGGTGGTTATCGGCATCGAACCGGAATGGACCAACCGCATCGTAGAAGGCATCGCCGAAACCGGCAAACCGGTCGCCGGCTTCAGCATCGAACGCTACGGCGACCTGAAGACCATCGAAATGGCCGCCCGCAAGGCCAAGGAGTTCACCCAGTACGCCAGCGAACTCCAGCGCGAACCAATCGAGCTGGGCGAGCTGTGGGTCAGCGCCAAGTGCGGCGAGTCGGACACCACCCTGGGCCTGGCCTCTAACCCCACCGTGGGCCGGGTGCTGGAACGACTCATCGCTCAGGGGGCGACCGCTATCTTCGGCGAAACCAGCGAAGTAACCGGCGCAGAAGACAAGATTGCCGCCCAGTGCATCAACCAGGAAGTGGCCGACGCCTTTATGAAAACTTTCCAGGATTACCAGGACTTCATCCTCAGCACCGGCGCCAACCTGATGGGTTCCCAGCCCACCAAGGGCAACATCCGCGGCGGCCTGACCACCATCGAGGAAAAGGCCCTGGGCAACGTAGAAAAAATGGGCCGCAACAAGGTAATGAGCGTGCTCAAGCCTGCCGAAGCGCCCAAAGGCCCCGGCCTGCACTTTATGGACACCTCCAGCGCGGCGGCAGAAATGGTCACCCTGTGTGCCGCGGCCGGGTCGGTGCTCCATTTCTTCACCACCGGCCAGGGGAACATCATCGGCAACCCGGTCATTCCGGTGATGAAGATTTCTGCCAACCCGCTCACCGTCAGCACTATGTCTGAGCACATCGACGTGGATATTACCGGCCTTCTGCGGCTGGAAATGACTCTGGACGATGCCGCCGACAAGGTGATGGAAGTGATGGCCCGCACGGTCAACGGACGGCTGACCGCGGCCGAGGCCCTGCGCCACAACGAGTTCGTTCTGACCAAGCTCTACCGGAGCGCATAAATCCTCCTCTTTTTCCCGCCGGCCGGACAAATTTGTCTGGCCGGCGGGCCGTTTACTTTCTGATGCCCATCCCGGAGGCCTATGCCGTACACCCTGTATCCCACCGTTGACGACCTGCTCCAGCCCGCTCTGCTCAGCCGGCTGACCGGCCAGCCCATCGACCACGTGGAAACCGCGGCCATGCACGCCTTTTACAACAAGTCCGGCAGTCAGCTTTTTACCGTGGAGACCAACCACGGGCAGGGGCCGCGGCTGGTGCTGAAACGAGTCTCTCCCGCCTGGGACTGGCAAATGCGCATCACCACCGACATTCACTGCCGGTCGGTGGCCCTGTGGCAGTATGGTATCTTCGACCGCCTGCCCGCGGAAGTGGACGCCGCGGTCATCGCCTGCGCCCGCGACGGCGACGGCTGGGCCATCCTGATGCGGGATGTCGGCCCGGATATGATGCCCTACGCCCCCTTCACCCCCGAAGATAACGAAACCTTCCTGGAAGCAATGGCCGCCATCCACGCCGCTTTTCTGGACTGCCCCGACCTGGCCGCCGGCTCGCTGGGGCTGTGCACCCTCCGGCAGGTCTACACCCTGTTTGGCCCGGAAACCGGTCACCAGGAACCGGACGATGATGTGCCTCGCCGGGTGCTGGAAGGCTGGGTGCTCTTTCCGGAAGTTGTACCGCGCGACGTGGCCGATGTGGTCCTGGAGCTGGTCCACAACCCCGACCCGCTCTGCCGCGCCCTGAGCCGCTTTCCCCACACCCTGGCCCACGGCGACTGGCGGCACGCCAACCAGGGCCTGGACCGCCGCCACCAGCCGCCCAAAACCATTTTGCTGGACTGGCAGTTAGCCGCCTTCGCCCCGCCGGTCATCGACCTGGCCCGCTACCTGGAAACCAACTCCGCCCTCCTGCCCGGCTCCAAGGAAGAAACCATTGCCCTGTACCGCCGCGCCCTGGCCCGCCGGCTTGGCCCCCGCTTCAGCGACGAGTGGTGGCAACCCCAGCTTGAGCTGGGTCTGCTGGGCGGCTTTGTGCAGGACGGCTGGGCCATTGCCCTCAAGGCCACCCGCTGGCACATCACAGCCCACCAGCGCCCCCACTGGCAGGCCGACCTGCAGTGGTGGAGCGAGCAGGTCCGGCAGGGAGTCAAGTGGTTATAGGAGATTGGAAATGGTAAACCCCCGTTTTGACTTTATCCGGGAACGGGCCGGCTACCTGCCCGAACAGGACCGCTATTTGTTTGCCGCGCCGCCGCCCCAATACCGGTTCAACGTGATTGGAACCGGTATGAACGGGCAGGAACACATCAAAGTGACCATGCTGGAAGGCCGGGCCACCGTCCACGGCGTGTACGACCCCAACCCGCGCAGTATCGAGGCCGCCAAAAGGATTCACGCCCACTTCTCCCCCACCGACGAGCTGGTAGTCTACCGCTCCCTGGCCAAAGCCATCCACGACCCGGCCGTGGATGGGTTGATAATCTCCACTCCCAACCACACCCACCTGGAGGTGGTCAAAGAGGCGGTCAAATCCGGCAAACACATCCTGCTGGAAAAACCGATGGCCACCACCATCGCCGACGCGTACACCATTCTGAAGCTGGCCCGGGATTACCCGGCGGTTTTTCAGGTGGGTTTGCAGTACCGCTACAAGGCCGTATACGCCGAAGCCATTCACGAGGCCCTGGTTCGCCGGTCAATTGGCAATATCAAGACCATCAATTTGTATGAACACCGTCTGCCCTTTCTGGACAAGGTCAACCAGTGGAACAAATTCAGCCGCTATTCGGGCGGCACGCTGGTTGAGAAGTGCTGTCACTACTTCGACCTGATGAACCTGTTTGCCCAATCCCGCCCCGTTCGGGTGTACGCCACCGGCAGTATGGCCGTAAACTTTACCGATTTTGAATACAACGGCCAGCCGGCAGACATCCTGGACAGTGCCTTTGTCACCATAACCTACCAGAACGGCGTGCGGGCCGGCTTTAACCTGTGCATGTTCGCCCCCATGTTCCACGAAGAATTGGTGCTCTGTGGCGACGAAGGCCGGCTCAAGGCGGTCGAAAATATAGACTTCCTGCCCGCGACCAGACCCGCTAACAGCCTGGAAATTGTCTGCGGCGAAAAACGCCCGGCCCGCATCACCACCCCCTGCTACCCGGTCTGGATTGAGCAGAGTGGCCACAGCGGCTCAACCTACTACGAACACATCAGCTTTGTAGACAGCATCCAGGGCAAACCCACCAATGCCGCGACCGCCACAGAAGGATTCTGGTCCATTGTGGTGGCGGTGGCCGCGGAGCAATCGGTCAAAACCGGCCAGGTGGTGGAAATTGCCGACCTTCTGCCCGAAAATCCCGACGCCCTGTAAGAGGATGGAATGACCCGCTACACCCTGCCTTACGGTAAAACAACCCTGACCTTTACCCTGCCCGACGACCGTCCCGCTGACCTGCTGGCGCCCCGGCCCGTACCCGCCGCGGCCAATCCTGCCGCGGTGGTCAAACATGCCCTCGACCACCCCGTCGGTGGGCCGCGGCTGGCCGACCTCCCCCGGCCCCGCACCGCGGCCATCGCCATCAACGATAAAACCCGGCCCGTTCCCCATCACCTGCTGTTGCCGCCCCTGCTGGCCCGCCTGGAGGCGCTGGGACTGCCCCCCACGGCCATTACCCTGGTCATTGCCACCGGAACCCACCCCCCGATGGCTCCTTCGGAATTCCAGACCGTTGTGCCGCCCGACATTCTGGCCCGCTACCCGGTGGTCTGCCACAACGCCTACGACCCGGACACCCTGACCCTGCTGGGCCAGACCCGCCGGGGCACACCAGTCTGGGTCAACCGCCGCTTTGCCCAGGCCGACCTGCGGATTGTGGTCGGGAATCTGGAGCCGCACCAGTTTATGGGCTTTTCCGGCGGCGTAAAAAGCGCGGCCATCGGGCTGGCCGGGGCGGAGACGGTCAACCGCAACCATGCCCTGATGGCCGACCCGCAGTCGCGGCTGGGAGAATACGAGCGCAACCCGGCCCGGCAGGATGTGGAAGAAATCGGGCGCATCATCGGCATCCATTTTGCCCTGAACGCCCTGCTGAACGACCACAAGCAGTTGGTCGACGCCCTGGCCGGCGACCCCCAGGCAGTGATGAAGGCCGGTATTCCGCGGGTCAGGGCGCTGTTCCAGGTGGAAATTGAGGCCCCGTACGACCTGCTGATTGCCTCGCCGGGGGGATATCCCAAAGACATCAACGTGTACCAGGCCCAGAAGGGACTGGCCCACGCCGCGCTGGCAACCCGCGAGGGCGGCACGGTCATCCTGGCCGCGGCCTGCCCCGAAGGCTCCGGCAGTGACAAATACGAGCAGTGGGTGGCCGGCAAACGCAGTCACCGGGAAGTGGTGGCCCGGTTCGAGGCGGAGGGCTTCCGGGTTGGACCGCACAAGGCCTTCCAGATTGCCCGCGACGCCCTCCGGGTGCGGCTGTTGCTGGTCAGCGATATGCCGGACTCTCTGGCCGGGCGACTCCTCCTGCCCAAAGTGCCGGGCCTGGAGCAGGCCCTGCAGATGGCCCTGGCCGACCTGCCGCCAGCCGCCCGGATTGGGGTGATGCCCCTGGCGAACGCCACCATTCCGCTCATTAAATCATAGAGGAATTGCCATGCCAGATTTGCCCCAACTGGCGCTGGTCGAAATCATCATTCTGGCCGGCGCGGCTGTACAGGGCGCGGTGGGCTTTGGGTTTTCCATTCTGGCCGCGCCCCTGCTGGTGCTGATTGACCCGCGGCTGGTTCCCGGCCCGCTGATGGCTCCGGGGCTGACCGTCGTCCTGCTGACGGCAATCCGCGACCGCCGCGGGATGGAGTTCCGCGGGCTGGGGTGGGCTGTGGCCGGGATGATGCCCGGTGCGGTGCTGGGTGCGGTTATCCTGTCCAGCCTGCCGCCCCGGCTGATGGGTCTGCTCTTTGCCGGGCTGGTTCTGCTGGCCGTGGTGCTCAGTGTGGGCGGTCTGCGCCTGCCGCTGACCCGCGCCGCGATGGCCGCGGCGGGCTTCCTGTCCGGCCTTATGAGTTCGACCACCGGTATCAGCGGCCCGCCAATGGCCCTGGTTTACCAGCACAAACCGGGTCTCAATGTGCGCGGGACGATGTCCGGCTATTTTGTTGCCAGCGTCATCTTTACCGTGGTGGCACTCAATGGGGTGGGGCGTTTTGGTGGAGAAGAACTGCGGCTGGGCCTGCTGATGGTCCCGGCATCCGTGGCGGGATTCTGGCTGTCCGGGCGGATGGTCCCCTTACTGGACAGGGGATACATCCGCCCGGCAGTCCTGGTGATGTCTGCCGCGGCCGCGGCGGCGGTTCTGCTGAACGGCTAGAAATCAATCTGGCCGCGGGCTTTCATTTCCTGAGGCAGAAGACTGTAGTAGATAAAAGCGTGCGTCGGCGCGTCGACCCCCACCTCGCGGCCCAGCCGCACCACCGCGCCGTTCTGGTACTCCAGTTCGGAGGGACGCCCGTCCAGAATATCTCTCTGCATCGAGGCGGTCGCGTCGGGCGGCAGTTTGTCCACATAGGCAATCACCTTTTGGGCCACCTCTTCGGTCAGGGCAATGCCGCGGGCCTGGGCCACGGCCAGCACCTCATAGACCGCGTTCAGCCACATCTGCCGGGTTTCCGGCAGACTTCGCCACACCCCGGCCGGGGCGCGGGTGATGGCCCCCATACCGCTCCAGGCGGAAATCTGCATCAGCTTGCCCCACATGGCGGCCTGAATATCGGGCGGTACTTCTGCCACCACCCCCTGCACGCCCTCAAAAATAGAAAGCAGGCGCAGTACCCGTTCGGAACGGGTGTTGTCCAGTTCGCCAAAGGCAATGTAGGGGGGATTGCCGCCGGCGTGGCGCAGGTGTCCCGGCTCAACAATATAGCTGACAATCCGGCAGAAGCCGCCCAGAACATACGCCTGGCCCAGCACGTCGGCCAGCATAGACGGGGCTTCCACGCCGTTCTGCAGGGGAACCACCACCGTTTCCGGCCCTACCAGGGGCCGGATGAGACGGGCCGCTTCCGGCACCTGCCACGCCTTGACGGCCACAAACACCGCGTCCACCGGTCCCAGCCGGGCCGGGTCGTCCACGGCCTGCACGGGATGGACCACAAAATCGCCGTTGATGCTGTCGACACGCAGACCACGGGTGCGCATTGCCTCCAGATGCCGCCCGCGGGCGATGAAGGTTACATCGCGGCCGGCCTGGGCCAGCCGTCCGCCAAAGTACCCGCCAACGCCTCCGGCGCCAAAGAATACGATTCGCATGTTGGTTTTCTCCTTTCAAGGTAGCAAGGTAGCA
>RFJV01000614.1 GCA_003694775.1 Chloroflexota bacterium
CATCAGCCTGGACCAGCCGTGGCCCACTCTGCCGGAGGAAGTCCGGCAGTTGATTCTGTTCGGCAACCCGCACATCAAGTTCCGCTACCAGAGCGAAAATTTCAGCGGTAGTTGGCCCTACGAGGGGGTGGTCAATGCCACCCGGCGGCGCTACCGGGAAACGCACTCCCAGAATATGCGCGAGTACTACAGCCAGTTCCTCAGCCAGCAACCCTGCCAGACCTGCGGCGGGCGGCGTTTGCGGCCAGAAGCCTTGGCGGTCACTGTGGCCGGGCTGACCATTGCCGATGTTACTGCCATGTCCGTGGATGAGGCCTACGCCTGGGTGTCGGGCCTGATGGGAGACACGGCGGGCACGAAAGAGTCGGAAAGCACGAAATGGAACGTGAACGGTACAAACGGCAAAGTACGGAAGGCCGCTTTTAATCAGCAGGAGACGCGATTATCGCCCCAACAGCTTGAAATTGCCTACGAACTGCTGAAGGAAATTCGGGACCGGCTGAAGTTTATGCTGGACGTGGGTCTGCATTACCTCACGCTCGACCGGCCCGCGCCGTCGCTGTCCGGCGGGGAGGGCCAGCGTATTCGTCTGGCCTCGCAGATTGGTTCCGGCCTGGTGGGGGTGATGTATATCCTGGACGAGCCGTCTATTGGCCTGCACCAGCGGGACAACCGCCGTCTGCTGGACTCCCTTCTGCGCCTGCGCGACCTGGGCAATACCGTGCTGGTGGTGGAGCACGACGAGGAAACCATCCGCGCTGCGGACTGGGTGGTCGATTTTGGGCCGGGGGCCGGCTCGCAGGGCGGGCAGGTGGTCTTTACCGGTACGCCGGCAGAGATGATGCGCCATCCCGAATCGCTGACCGGCAAGTATCTGTCGGGCCAGCTTAGCGTAGTGTCGGGCAATGGGCGCCGCCAGCCGGACTGCTGTTGGCTGGAGCTGAAGGGGGTGCGGCATCACAACCTCAAGGATGTGGATGTCCGCTTTCCGCTGGGCTGTTTTACCTGTGTGACCGGCGTCAGCGGGAGCGGAAAAAGCAGTCTGATTACCGAAACTCTCTATCCGGCCCTGGCGCGGGCGCTGAACCAGTCGTCCGAACGGCCCGGCGCCTACCGGGAACTGCTGGGGGTGGAGCATGTCGGCAAGGTTATCCACATCACCCAGGACCCGATTGGACGCACGCCCCGGAGCAACCCTGCCACCTACGTGAAGGTCTGGGATACCATCCGCCAGCTTTTTGCCGACACGCCGGAGGCCCGCGCCCGCGGCTACAAGCCGGGACGGTTCAGCTTCAATGTCAAGGGCGGGCGGTGCGAGGCCTGTCAGGGGTACGGGCAGAAGGTGGTGGAGATGCATTTCCTGCCCGATGTGTGGGTGACGTGCGATGTGTGTCACGGCAAGCGGTTCAACCGGGAAACGCTTCAGGTGAGGTACAAGGGCAAGAACATCGCCGAGGTGCTGGATATGGACGTGGCCGAGGCGCTGGAATTTTTCCAGAACATTCCCCGCGCTCGCCGTATTCTGACCACCCTGCACGATGTGGGGCTGGATTACATCAAGCTGGGACAAAGCGCCACCACCCTGTCCGGCGGCGAGGCCCAGCGGGTCAAGCTGGCAAAGGAGCTGTCGCGCGTCGCCACCGGCGACACGGTGTACATCCTCGACGAGCCGACCACCGGTCTGCACTTTGCCGACATCCAGAAACTGCTCGATGTGCTCCACCGCCTGACCGACGCCGGCAACACGGTCATTGTCATCGAACACAACCTGGATGTCATCAAAAGCGCGGACTGGATTATCGACCTGGGGCCGGAGGGCGGCGATGAAGGGGGGCAGGTGATTGCCACCGGCACGCCGGAGCAGGTCGCCCAAAATGAGGCCAGCTACACCGGTCAGTTTTTGCGGCAGGTTCTGCGGTTGCCATCAGCGGCGGCTGGGGGGTAAAATAAAAAATGTAGGGAAACGGCTGTCTACATCTGTCCACAGGAAGGAGACGGTACAGTGCATTCTTTGCCGGTAAAACCATTGGGCAGAGCGGTTGTGGCCGCGGTAATGTTTTTGCTGGTTATCCTTTCTTCTCTGGTCTGGATACAGCATATCAGCCGGGCGCAGGGTGGTATTGAACTGCGTAAGCAGTTGAACCGGAGCAGTCCGGTGGTGCGGGTTGGTGAGGTGCTCAGCTTCACTGTGGTGCTGACCAACCAGGCCGGCTTTACCCTGACGCACGTGACCCTGGTGGATGAATACAACCAAAATGTGCTGGCTTATGCCGATGCTGTCCCGTCTCCCGACCAGGTGCTGACCACCGCCGGCCGCATTACCTGGACCAACGTGGCTTCGCCGCCGCTGGCACCGGGCGCGGTGCTGACCTTTACCCTCTACTTCACCGCCGAACATCCCCAAACCGCGGTGGTCAACCGGGTGCAGACCCAGGATATTACCGGCACAGGTGGCTCTATTTCCGACAGCCATTCTATCTCAACCATTGATGAGGCGGTGGGCGGAGCGGCCCCGGTCTTCAAATCTCTATCGCCGCCTGATTTTATCCCCCAAACCGGCCTGCCGGTTTCGTTTACCCACCGCATCACCAATAACGGCGCGGCTCTGCTTACCTACCTGCCCCTGACCGATACGTATGACCCGCTTTTTCTCGAATTTGCCTACGCTGTTCCCACGCCCACGCTGATAACCCCCGGTCTGCTGGTCTGGACCGATTTAACCACCTATTTTGGCGACCTGCCGCCGTTTGCCAGTGTGGTGGTGACCACCTGGTTCACGGCCACTACGGAGGTGGTCTCTTCGGTTAACCGGGCCAGCACCGAAGGGGCACGCGATGTTTATCAAAACGACCTGGCCGCCGGCAGTGCTCAGGTGCCTATCACCATTATTGGCCCTGCAGATACGCCCACTCCCACCCCTACCGAACGACCCCGTGATGACCACCCCTCGCCCACAGCAACGCCTCTACCTACCGTCACTCCCCTCCCCCCACCTGCGGCTTTTCCTACCCCCACTGCTTTGCTGACCGGTTCTACCGCCCTGACCGGTGACTGGCCGCGCTATCTACCGGCCACCGGTGAGACGCCCCCTTTGGCTTCCCGGTTTGATTTTTGGTGGATTGTCGGCGGGGCGGGGGTGGCTGTATTAGCTCTGGGAATATACCGGTGGTCGCGTCGCCCCGTAGGACGACGTTAATGTCGCCCTGACCCTCTTACCCCCGCTTGTAGGGCAACTGCTAGCAGTTGCCCTACAAGGCTATTTTATACCAGGAGCAAACGGTTGCCCGGAGAAGAAAATGATTCAACTGGGGAATTATCTTTCTCGATTTTTCCGCCTGATACTGGTGGCCGCGGTTGTGCTGGCATTCCTTGAGGTGCGGTGGCAAATTGTAGTACCCGGCATTGCCGTGGGGTTGTTAGGATATATCGGAACAGAAATTTTTATCTGGTATTATCAAACTTATGTTTATTTGAAAGCAGTTGAGCAGTATGCCCGGCAAACGGGCCATACGTTCAGCACCGGGGAGTGTTTGCAGGCCAAAATTCAGTGGGGGGTGGTGATTGCCGCCTGCCTGGCCCTGTTTGTGACGGCCATCACGCTGAATATCATCTGGTCAACCCCCCTGTTTGTGTGTCTGGCCAGCCTGTTTATTCTGGGGGTCATCATTTTTTGGGGACTGCGCCAGCGGAGCGGCTATACCGAAATGCGGCGGGATTTTGCCGCCCGGCAGGGATGGACCATCCACGGGCCAACCCTGCAAGGCGAGCATCAGGGCCGCCGGGCAGAGATAACCACGATTAAAGAACGGCCAAGCCGGACGAACAGAACGTCATCGGTGGGGGGATTGACCTTTACCCGTCTGGTTCTCTATCTCAAATCTCCGGTAGAGACTTCCTTTTTGATAAAGGGACAAAAGGTGAAAAAGAGCCGGCCTCTGGCGCTGGGGCGTCATTTTCTGGAAAATGCCGAGTTTCAGCCCCGGCTGGCGGCCATTAATCCGGAAGAGTTTTCTCTGCACCGGGACCGGCTGGTGTTGAAACGGCGGGATGAGGCTTGCCATCCCGCCGAATGGCTGTTTCTGCTGGATTTCCTGAGCGATGTGGCCGC
>RFJV01000014.1 GCA_003694775.1 Chloroflexota bacterium
ACAGGGGGGTGCGGGGGGATTCCCCCTCGCGAAGCATCCAGCTCTGCTGGGCGAATCCCCCCAGGTTTGTCCAGAATTCCTAAAATTCTGGACGCACCCAATTCACCCATCATATTTTCAGGGAGGAATATCTCGTATGGAAGCCTCACAAAAAAAGGTCCGTGTGGCGATAATTGGTGTGGGAAACTGCGCCTCGTCGCTGGTGCAGGGGGTCCATTACTACCAGAATGTCGCCGATGATGCTGTTGTACCGGGATTGATGCATCCGGTATTGGGGGGATACCATATCCGTGATATTGAATTCAGCGCGGCCTTCGACATAAACGCGGCCAAAGTGGGCCTTGACCTTTCGCAGGCTATCTTTGCCCGGCCCAACAACACGGTGAAGTTCTGCGATGTCCCGGCGCTGAATGTTCCGGTTCTGCGGGGTAATACGCTCGATGGGCTGGGCAAGTATCTCAAGCAGGTTATCACCGAAGCCCCCGGTGAGCCGGTTGATGTGGCCCAGGTGCTGAAAGATACCGGGACCGATGTGGTGGTCAACCTTCTGCCGGTAGGCAGTGAAGCGGCGACCAAATGGTATATGGAGCATGTACTGGAGGCCGGGTGTGGATTTGTCAACGGTATTCCGGTATTTATCGCCCGTGAACCGGAATGGCAAAGCCGCTTTGCCGAGCGCGGTTTGCCGGTTGTCGGCGACGATGTCAAAAGTCAGGTGGGGGCAACGATTACCCACCGCGTGCTGACCCGTCTGATGCGGGAACGGGGGGTACAGGTCGACCGGACTTACCAGCTGAACTTTGGCGGCAACACCGATTTCTTCAATATGCTGGAGCGGGAGCGGTTGGAGTCTAAAAAAATCTCCAAAACAACGGCGGTGACCAGCCAGTTGGATTACGAACTGCCGGCCGATAATATTCACGTTGGCCCTTCGGACCATATTCCCTGGCTGGAAGACCGCAAGTGGTGCTATATCCGTATGGAAGGAACCACCTTTGGCGATGTGCCGCTCAATATAGAGGTCAAACTGGAGGTATGGGACAGCCCCAATTCTGCCGGCGTGCTCATCGATGCCATCCGGTGCTGTAAGCTGGCGATGGACCGGGGGTTGAGCGGCGCGGTGGTGGCTCCCTCGTCCTATTTTATGAAGTCTCCGCCTATCCAGTTCCACGATGACGAGGCCCGCCGGGCGGTGGAGGCTTTTATCGCCGGAGACAATCTTCAGACTGCGGCCGGCTGATTGCCGGCGGTGGAATGCGTCACTCAGGCCGTCCGCGGATTTCTACCATAGACTTTGCCACCGCTCAGACGAGGTGCGGCGCAGTAGGGCAACTGCCAGCAGTTGCCCTACTGCCGTGCATTCATGCGGCATTCGCGGACGGCCAGAAACGCACCCCGGCCTGAGCCTTGCCTTGTTAGGCGGATAAAGGCGTGATAAAATAAGCGGCGGTGAATTTCAACCTTCGGGCACATCCTTTCCACTAGCGAGGTGTTTATGTCGCTCGTCTGGACGGCCATCCGGCAGGCTGGCCGGGATTTTTGGGAAGAAATGTTGTTTTTGCTGGTCTTCAACGCGGTCTGGCTGTTGGGCGGGCTGTTCATCCTGCCCCTGCCTTTTCTGACCTTTGCCCTCTTTTTTACGGCCTACGACATCGGGCAGGGGAAAGGGATTCATTTCAGCACCTTTTTCAGGTATGCCGGGCAAACGTGGAAGCCGGCCCTGGTGTGGGGCGCGGCCAATCTGGGAGCGCTGTTTGTTCTGTGGACCAACCTGAATTTTTACGGGCAGATTCAGTCGCAGTGGGCGGCGATGGTGCAGATAGCCTTCATAGGGTTAACCGCGGCCTGGCTGGTCACCCAGTTGTTTGCCCTGCCCCTCTACCCCCGGCTGGAGAAGCCCGGCTTGCGGCTGGCTCTGCGCAATGCCGTGATAATGATGGCCCGCTATCCCCTGGCCGCGCTGACCGCGCTGCTGTTCGGCGGGCTGGTGGTCGGTATCTCTCTCTTTTTTGCCCCGGCTTTTGCCTTTTTGGGCGGTACGGCCTATATCGTTTTGCTGTGCAACCAGCTTGCCGGCCTGATTGTGGCCCGCGAGCTGGGAGAGCCGTCTTGAGTATGACATCGCGAGTGTAAGCGAAGCAGTCTCCCCCCTGCAACCTTGCTACCTTGCTACCTTGTTACTCTGCTACCTTGCTACTCTGCTCCCATACTCTCCCGCACCGTCACATTGACCGTCTGGGGCGGGGATTTTTCAAAGCGCAGGGTCAGGGTAAAACTATCCCCTTTCTTCAGCTCCCTTTGCAGTCCTATCAGCATCACGTGCAGGCCGCCCGGCTGGAGGACGGCACTCTCTCCGGCAGGGATGACGATTTTCTCCACCGGCTTCAT
>RFJV01000615.1 GCA_003694775.1 Chloroflexota bacterium
AGGGTTGAAGGTTGAAGGTTGAGGGCGTCAGCCGGAGAAGAAAGTGACCCACAGCGAGGCAATGAGCAGGCCCAGGGCCAGGGCCGCCAACAGCCAGTTCTCCCTGAGCCAGACCGGACCGGACGACGAGGAAGACGGCCCTGCTGACAGCAGGTCGGGGGCAGAAGCAAACAGCATCTTCTGCCAGGCGGCCACGGACGCGGGCCGGTCCTTGGGATGCGGGGCCATCGCCGCCAGTACGGCCTGGGCCACACCGGAGGACAGACGGGGGTTCAGCGCCCGCGGGTCGGGCAGGGATTCGGGTCGGAGAAACCGCTCCTGGGCGCTGGCCGGGGTATGCCCGGTCAGCAGGTGATAGGCGGTAGCGCCCAGCGCGTACAGGTCGGAGCGGGGGTCGGTGTGGCCCAAATAGTCCACGTACTGCTCCAGCGGTGCATAGGGCAAACTGCCTGCACCCTGCAGGCCGGTCAGGGTGGTGGGGTCGTTGGGGTCCAGCGGCTTGACCAGCCCAAAATCAACCAGCTTGATGCGGTTATCGGGGGTCAGCTTGATGTTGGCCGGTTTGATGTCGCGGTGAAGCACCGGCGGCTGTTGGGAGTGCAGGTAAGTCAGCGCGTCGCAGAGCTGGTTCAGCCAGCCCAAAACCACGGCTTCATCCAGCGGCTGGCCGTTCCGGTTGCATTCGGCCAGGATTTCCTGCAAATTCCGGCCGGGGACAAAATCCATTACCAGGTAATCCCGGTCGGCCTCGGAAAAGTAATCGCTGACCTTGGGCAGACCGGGATGGTCCAGGCGGGCCAGGATGGCCGCCTCCTGCTGGAACTGGCGGCGAGCCGCGGCGGCCACGGCTTCGGTGGCGTTGAGGTGGAAGCGGGTCTCTTTGACCGCGCACTGCCGTCCCGGCAGACGGTTGTCCTCGGCCAGGTATACGGCCCCCATCCCACCAACGCCAATTAAACCGGTAATTTTGTATCGCTGTCGGAGAATCTGTCCGGGTTCCAGGTAGTCCACCAAACCAAACGCCTCCCTGCCAGGGTTGCACTGGCTGTAGAGTATCCCAATCCCGGACGGCTGTCAAACGGAAGGAGTGTTGAAATGGTGGAAAATCTGCAAACCGATAAAGCACTGCTCATCTGGCGAGACGGTGAGCTGATAAAAAACCAGTGGATTTTGAACGATACGGGCGAAGAAATTCTGATTGGCCGGGCTGTGGAGTGTCCGGTTCACATTCCGGTGCGCTGGATTTCGCGGCGGCACGCGGCGCTGAAATACGAAAACGGGCGCTTTGTTCTGCGCGACGCCGGCAGTAAGAACGGTGTGTTTGTCAACGGTCAGCGGGTGGTGCAGGCCCACACCCTGAACGATGGAGACATCATCCAGCTTGCCCCCGGCCTGGAACTGCTGTACGTAGACAGCGAAGCCACCGCGCCTCTGCCGGGCCGGAACCGGCTGGGACTGCAGGTCGACCTACAGCAGAGGCAGGTGTTTGTGCACGGACGGGCACTGACACCGCCGCTCAGCCCCCAGCAGTACGAATTTCTGGCCCTCCTCAGCCGGCAACCGGGACGGGTTTACAGCCGGGCAGAAATCATCGAGGCCGTCTGGCCCGGCGAGTCGCCCGAAGGTATTACCGATGATGCCATTGACGCCCTGGTGCGCCGGATTCGCCAGCGGCTGGCCGAGATTGAACCGGAACACAACTTTATCGTGACCGTGCGCGGCTATGGCTTCAGGCTGGAGCCGGAGCTGGCATAAAACAGGACGGAGCAAAATGTTTCCGGGGACGTACCATTTTCCCACTCCCCTTGTTTTTTGCCCCCATTTGCGGTACATTAAATGACAGGTACGCTCATGTATAAAACAAGTGCTTATTATTGTAAGGGCGACCGGCCGGTCGCCCTTACAAAGCACGCGTACGATACATGAGCCGACAGGTATTGATTCA
>RFJV01000616.1 GCA_003694775.1 Chloroflexota bacterium
ACCGAGACGCGGTGGTTGCCATCTTTGACAAAATAGACCTGGTCAATCTTGTACACGTCGATGGGGGGAAATCCTTTGCCGGTGACCGCCAGGGTATAGATACTGCGCCAGCGCTCTTTTTCGCGGTGGTTGTAAATTTTGGGCAGGAATTTGCGGGTAAAATCTTCGTACCGCCCTGTACTGCCAACAATGTTTTCCAGCGGAATCTCCTGCAGGCCGCGGTAAACGGCCTGCTTGAGCCGGAGCTTCTGCACCACCTCGTCAAACGAAAGCAGGTGCATATTTTTGCCGGTAATCAGGCCCAGAATAGTTTCCAGGAAGGCGCGGGTTCTGGCCCGGCCAAATTCCGACTCACTGCGGGTGTAAACCAGCGCGTCTGGGTCTGTGGATAACGGCGCCATTGCTCTATCCTCTGTACCGGACCACTGCTAGCAGTTGCCCCTACTTGTTTACCTTGATAACCAGCCGGCCATCCTGCACGTCGGCCTGGAGGGTTGAACCGGGCGGAATATCCTCCCGGAGCAGAATTTCGGCGATGGGTTCGCGGATGTGCTTCTGGATGATGCGCCGCAGGGGGCGGGCGCCCCATTCCGGGTGGTCGTTCTGGGTCAACAGCCAGGATTTTCCCTCGTTCGACACGTCCAGGGCCAGGTTTTTCTGGGCCAGCAGTTTTTCTTCCTTTTTCAGCATCAGGTCCAGGATGTCGCGCAGATTGTCGGGGGTCAGCAGGTGGAAGAAGATGATGTCGTCCAGCCGGTTCAGAAATTCCGGGCGGAAATGGGCCTTCAGCTCCTCCTCTGCCGCGGCCCGGGCCGCGGCAGGGTTCATCGTGGGGTCGGCCAGGTAGCGCCCCCCGATGTTGCTGGTCATCAAAATCACACAGTCCCGGAAGCTGACGGTTTCACCCTTGCCGCTGGTCAGCCGGCCTTCTTCCATAATCTGCAGGAGCACGTCGAACACCTTGACCGCGGCCTTCTCCACTTCGTCGAACAGCACCACGCTGTAGGGCCGGTTTTTGACCGCCTCGGTGAGCTGGCCGCCAGCTTCGTGCCCCACATAGCCGGGCGGCGAGCCAATCAGCCGGTTGACCGACGATTCATCCATATATTCGCTCATGTCCAGTGTAATCAGGGCCTCTTCCGTCCCGAACATGAACTCGGCCAGGGCCTTGGCCAGCTCGGTTTTGCCCACACCGGTTGGCCCCAAAAACAGAAATGAGCCGATGGGCCGCTTGGGGTCCTTCAGCCCCACGCGGGCCATTTTGACCGCCCGGCTCAGGGCCAGGACGGCTTCATCCTGCCCCACAATGCGGCGGTGCAGGTGCTCTACCATATTGGCGTACCGGTCCCGCTCGTCTGCGCCCATGTTGGCAACGGGAATGCCGGTCAGCAGGCTGGCGGCGACCATCACATCGTCCGCGTCGAGCCGGTTGTCGGCCCGGACCGGCTCCGACCCGCTCTGGCGGGTCTGGCTCATCTTTACCATAGCGCAGGCCCGGTGCAGAAGATGCACCGCCGCGCCCGGAAGCGGCTCTACGGTGTAGTACCGGTGGGCCAGCCGGGCCGTTTCCGGCAGGCTCTGGTCGGCGATGGTCAGGCCGTAATCATTTTCAAAGGCCGGGCGGAGCACCTTCAGGATTTCCACGGTGGTTGCTTCGTCGGTGGGGGGGACTTTGAGGATGCGGCTGTGGTCGACAATGGCGGTTGACTTGCTCAGGCGGTCGTTGTAGCGTCCCTCGGTGGCCGTGCCGATGATGACCGTTTCACTGCCGAAGAAGGCTTTCTGCAGTTCATTGCCGGCCTCTTCGGGAAAGTCGGCCCGGAAGCCGCCGAAAAAGCGGGCGATGTCTGGCACAAACAGAATGCCGCCGCGGGCCAGCCGCAGGCCGGCCTGGACGGTCAGCCGGGCATTGTCCAGCAGGGCACGCTCGTTCATCTGCACCACCGACTTCAGGTCGGGCGGGCCACTGCCATCGGCAATGAGCTGGGCCAGGGCATACACCAGCGACCGCTTGCCGACCCCTGTTGGCCCCAGCAGGATGACATGCCGGTCTGCGGCAATCGCCAGCAGATTGAGCAGTTCTTCCAGCAGGTCGTCCCGGAAGTAAACAGGGGTCATCTGCCCGGACCGGGCCAGGGCTACGTGGTCTACCGCGGTGGCGCCGCTGTCGAGGGTAGGCCGGCCCATCGCGTCGATGACAGCTCGCTGGGTGATGCCCAGCTTGTTCAGCAGGCGCGACGTGCCTACGCTGACATCCGCCATCACGGCCAGGGCGTGCCCGGTACTGCACCAGGCTTCGTTGCGCGATTTGGCGATAGTCAGCCCCTCGTCCAGCACAATCAGCATTTCATCACTCAGGGGGACCCGCTCGCGGTTGTCGGCCACAAAATCAAACTGGACATCCCGCGCCAGACGCTCCGCGGCCAGGCGTTCCACGTCCCGTTCAAAGCCGGCCCAGTTGAAGCCGCGCTCCTTGCTCAGGTCTCGCAGAATCCGGTGGGCCATCACATCGGGCAGTTTCAGAAAGGCCAGCAGAAGCATTTCCGCGGTCATGACCCGCTTGTTGTACTGGCGCATCAGGGCGGCGGCCTGGTTCAGGGCGTAGAGCAGGTCTCGCGCCGGAATCTTGGCCGAAAGGGTTCCTCTTTGCGCGGCCACGGTTGACACCTCGAATAGTAATCTCTTGCCCCGCAATTATAGCATGAGGCCGGAAATTATACGAGTTTGCCGGGAAATGGGGGGGATTTTGAATTTTGAGTTTTGAATTTTGAATTTTGAGTGCGGTAGTTAGTCGTGAATTCGTGTTGTATTCGCGGACGGCCTGGCCAGAACAATCTATCAAAAATTTGAAACACACCCTATTTTACCTATTCTCTGGTTTCAGGTAAAATCAGGTAGCAAGGTAGAGATGATTTCAGGTTAAAGATTGAAGACCGCGGGCAAACCATTTACCGCCGGTTGCCAACTCACCAACTCACTAACTCACAAACTCATCAACTCACCCAATGCCAACCTTTTTATTAGACCTGGACAACACACTGCTGACCAACGATATGCGGCGCTTTTTGCCGCCGTATATCGAGATGCTGTCGGCGCGGCTGGCGCCGTATGCCGCCGGCAAAGACGTGGCCCGCGAACTGGTGGCCACGGTGCAGGCGGTGGTTGCCAATGCTGATGCGGTGCGGGTCAACCTGGAGCGTTTCATGGCCGGATTTACTGCCCGGCTGGGCTGTTCCGCGGATGAAATTACCGCCGCTATGACCCACTTCTTTGCCGAGGATTACCCCCGTCTGCGGCAGTTCACCGCCCCCCGGCCGGCCGCGCCGCGGCTGGTGCGCCGTCTGCTGGAGATGGGGTGCCGGGTGGTGGTGGCGACGAA
>RFJV01000617.1 GCA_003694775.1 Chloroflexota bacterium
ATTCACAAATGCGGGTGGGAGAGGGTTAGGGCGAGAGGGCGATAGGGCGATAGGGCGATATTGCGATAAGGCGATAGTGCGATAAGGCGAGAGTTTACTGCCCTGCAACCTTGCTACCTTGCTGCTTTGCAACCTTGCTACCTTGCAACCTTGCAACCTTGCTACCTTGCTACCTTGCAAAAGGAGAATCCCCAATGACCCATCTATCCCCGGCCCAGCTCTACCGTCACTGCGACGTGTCGCAGTTTGCCTTTGAAACCACCGCAGACCTGGAGGAGCTGGAAGGTCTGATAGGCCAACAGCGGGCCGTCGAGGCGGTGCAGTTCGGCATCGGTATCCGGCAGGAAGGATACAACCTGTTTGTGGTTGGCCCGCACGGAACCGGGAAATTCACCGCGGTGCGCCAGTATCTGGAGCAGGCCGCGGCCAAAGACCCCACTCCCGCAGACTGGTGCTACGTCAACAATTTTGAACAGCCGCACAAGCCCCGCGCTCTGGAACTGCCCCCTGGCCGGGGGATTGTCCTGCAGAAGGATATGGAGAAGCTGGTGCAGGAACTGCGCACCGCCATCCCGGCCGCGTTCGAGCGGGACGACTACCGCAAACAGCGGCAGGGGCTGGAAGAGGAGCTGACCGCCCGGCAGGAGCAGGCTTTCAAGGCCCTGCAGACCGCGGCCCAGGAACGGTCGCTGGCCGTTGTCCGCACGCCAACCGGTCTGGCCTTTGCCCCCCTCAAAGGCGACCAGGTGCTCAAGGCCGAGGAATTCCAACAGCTCCCGGAAGAGGAACGGCAGAAAATCCAGCAGGCCATCGCCGACCTGCAGAATCTGCTGGAAGAAACCATCCGCCAAATCCAGCAGTGGGAACGAGCGTACCGGGAAAAGGTCAAAACCCTGGACCGGGAGGTGGCCCGGTTTGCCGCGGACCATCTGATTGAGGAACTGCGCAAGAAATATGCCGACCTGCCGGAAGTCATCACCTACCTGAACGAGGTGGAGCAGGATGTCATTGAAAATGTCAACGACTTCCGCAAGCAGGAGGAGGAAACGCCCCCGCCGCTCCTGGGGATGCCTCTACCGCGAGCCTTGCAGGCCCCGCCGCCGTTCCGGCGCTACCAGGTCAATGTGCTGGTCGACCGGGACGGTATGCAGGGCGCGCCGGTGGTGTACCTGGACCACCCCACCTACCAGAACCTGATTGGCCGCGTGGAGCACATCGCCACGCCGGCCGGAACGGTGATGACCGATTTCAACCTGGTGAAAGGCGGCGCCCTCCACCAGGCCAACGGCGGCTACCTGATTCTGGAAGCCCACAAACTGCTCCAGCAGACCTACTCCTGGGATGCGCTGAAGCGCGTTCTGCGCGCCCGCGAAATCCGGATTGAATCGCTGGGCCAGATTTTCGGCCTTATCAACACCGTAGCCCTGGAGCCGGAGCCGATACCGCTCAACATCAAAATCGTGCTCATCGGCGACCGGATGCTGTACTACCTGCTCTGCCAGTTCGACCCGGATTTCAACGAGCTGTTCAAGGTGCTGGTCGACTTTGAAGAGGAGATGGACCGCACACCGGAAAACGATATGCTGTATGCCCGGCTTATCGGCACGCTGGCCCGCAAGGAAAACCTGCACCACTTCGACCGGGGCGCGGTGGCGCGGGTCATCGAGCACAGCGCCCGCATTGTGGGGGACGCCGAAAAGCTGTCGGCGCGGATGCAGGGCATTGCCGACCTCCTGCGCGAAGCCGACTACTGGGCCAGACAGGCCGGGCGCGCGGTGGTCACCGCGGCCGATGTTCAGCAGGCCATCGAGGCCCAGGTGTACCGCTCCAGCCGGGTGCGGGAGCGTCTGCTGGAGGAAATCAACCGCGGCACCATTCTGATTGATACCGAGGGGGAAAAAGTGGGCCAGATAAACGGCCTGTCGGTGATAACGCTGGGACAGTATGCTTTTGGCCGGCCCAGCCGCATCACGGCCACCGTCCGGCTGGGACAGGGCAAGGTAGTGGATATCGAACGGGAAGTGGAGCTGGGCGGGCCTCTGCACTCCAAAGGGGTGCTGATTCTGGCCGGTTATCTGGGCGCACGCTACGCCCCGGATGTACCGCTTTCGCTTTCTGCCAGCCTGGTGTTCGAGCAGTCCTACAGCGGCGTAGACGGCGACAGCGCCTCGTCCGCGGAGCTGTATGCCCTGCTGTCTGCGCTGGCCGATGTGCCGCTCAAGCAGTCGCTGGCGGTGACCGGCTCGGTGAACCAGCACGGCCAGGTGCAGGCCATCGGCGGGGTGAACGAGAAAATCGAGGGCTTTTTCGACGTGTGCCAGGCCCGCGGCTTAACCGGCGAGCAGGGGGTCTTGATTCCCGCGGCCAACGTAAAGCACCTCATGCTTCGCCGCGATGTGGTCGAGGCGGTAGAAGCCGGGCAGTTTCACATTTACGCGGTCGAAACGATTGACCAGGGGATTGAGATTCTCACCGGTCTGCCCGCCGGCCAGCGAGGCGAAGACGGCCAGTTCCCGGAAGGGACGGTCAACCACAGGGTCGAGGCCCGGCTGGTAGAACTGGCCCGCAAAGCCCAGGCCGGGGAGAAAGGCGAAGAGAGGAAGGAGGAAGGAGGAGGGATGAGGGATGAAGGATGAAGGAGAAGGGAGAAGGGAGAAGGGGGGAAGGGAGGAAGGAAGTAGGGGCGACCGGTCGGTCGCCCTACTCTGTTGTGGCCGCCCGCCAGGGACACAGCGCCGCTGTGCCCTGACAAAATCCGTCACCGGGAAACCCGTAGGGTGACATTAATGTCGCCCTACCCCAATGTTATTTTATACGAGGAGAAACCGCAGTGTCACAACGTCGGGGCGGGTCTGAGACCCGCCCCGACAAAACCCGTATTTTCAGAGGAGCCCCGGCATCCCTATGCCGGGCGAGCGGGCATTGGGATGCCCCGCCTACGGGGGTAAACGGTTGTTTTCAGAGGGGGATATACCCCTCACCCCCCCGACC